>JAISFI010000169.1 GCA_031263685.1 Dysgonamonadaceae bacterium
TTAGACCCCTGTTCGGGTAATGGAAGGGTGTCGAGGAAAGTGGAAAAACCGCTCATATCTATCATCTTCTTCAGTATGGAAACTCCTCCCCGGGAAGTTATCTCTTTGTCTGCGAACTCTATTACTGTCTGCTGCATTATATCTTATTTTTTGGGCGCAAATTTAAACAATTAATGCGATATAAATTTATACATCTCAATATATTATCAAACTTATTTTCTAATGGTGTCCATTAGAAAATAGGGGGGTAGATTGATGGGTAGCGATAGCGATGGGTAGCTCCCTAATGGACATTTTGGGTTAAAAACAGTAATGATTATCTGCATCGCCCTGTTTTCGGGATGCGATAAGGATTCGGGAGGGGGCGACGGCAGCGGCGGTCTCTTCGGCGGAGGCGGAGAAGGCGGAGGCGCCACAGGAAACCTCACAGGTACATGGACTACGGTCAGCACAGCGGGAACGGTGGAATACTCTTTCGCCGAGCTGACAAACGCAGTCAACGGAAGTATTACGACATACCAGCTCGACAATGTCGTTACTCTAACATTCGGCGCAGACAAAAGTCTTGCGATGTCGGTACTCGGACAGCAGTACGACAGCGGAAAGTATTCGCTCAGCGGAAACACCCTGACAATGACAAACACGGATAACGAAAGCTTTACCCTGAACCTGACATTCAACGGAAACGAGTTTACATGCAACGCTTCCAGTTCGATTATAGGATACTGGGTGGCATGGGCTATTGGAAATGCGGTGCTTAAAGCTAACGGATACGACGGAATGGACGCAACCAATACCGAAGTTACAGCGGTCAATTTAACAGTTAAATTTAAAAAGCAGTAAGGAAATGAAAAGAATTTTATTTATGACCGCAGTATGTGCGGTATTAATTGCCGGATGCGGCAAGGACGATCCGAAGATACCGGACGAAATAACGGACGAAGTCATAGCGGAATTACTGACGCTCTATGCCGACCAGACCGGAGGATCGATAAGTTTCAATGCGCCCGAAGACTGGGAGATAGAGATTGCCGAGCTTGTCAGCGCATCTTCCGAAACCGCTGTTACTAAATTTACTCCGGAACCGGTAGAGGTAATAGGCAATCCCAACTGGATCTGGATGCCCGTACGGGATGGCGTGTCGGGCATGTGGACGCTTGTTTACGAAATGCAGCCCAATTATCTGGGATACAGGCGTACCGCAAGGGTCAGGGTTAATACTTCATCCGAACAGAGGACGCTCTTCGAGTTCAACCTTACCCAGCTCGGAGAAACGATGGACGGAAAACCGCTGGAAAAGAAGTATGACGTATATCTGGCGGGATTTCTTGATCTTGAAGCGGGCGAGTTAGGCTACTGGAAAAACGGTGAAAAGATTTATCTGTCCAATGCTTACGGACACAATACCAACAACAATGTAACCGGAATGGCTGTTTTGGGAAATGACGTTTATGCAAGCGGGTATATTATGGAAGCTGACAACAATATGCGTGCCGTTTACTGGAAAAACGGCGAAATGGTCAAGTTGCCGAAAACATTACAGAACAGCTATGCCACTGCCATTACGGTGGTACAGGAACCGGATCTTAACGGAAAGCCTGTTGTGTATGTCGCAGGCAGCGAATCAAGTTATGATAGCGAATCCGGCAAAACAACCACCGTTATGCAGTACTGGAAAGACGGAGTGGCATATCAAATAACTTCTGTTCCCAATAATGTTACCCGTTTCATCGATATTGCGGTACATGGCAATGACGTACATCTAATCGGCAATACGAACCCTTCATCTCAAAGGATTTCAAGTCCAAGCTACTATGCATATTACTGGAAAAACGGAGTCCGCACCGATTTGCAGACGGGCGGCAATGACGAGGCTGAAATCAAAGACCTTGCTGTCGCGCCGAATGGAGACGTCTATATTGTCGGTTGCAAGATTAGCGGACGGAAACAGCAATTTGTATCAGGATTTGGAACAGTGTATAGTCTGGACAAAGTGACTGCTGTCGTTTGGAAAAATGGCGTTATGAGCAAAATGGAAGACTCTGTCGAAAGCATTTGCTTTGATGGAAACGACGTCTACATTGCAGCTGCTCCGGGCAACAGTAACGGTGTGTATTACTACAAAAATGGAGAAAAAACCTATGTCGGCAGCACAGGCAGCATGTATTCTACCTATCTGGGTAAAAATTCCATTACTGTAGTTGATGGCGATGTTTACGTTCGCGCGTATGCGATAGCGGAAGGCTATCTGATGTTCTGGAAAAATGGCACAAAATACCAGATAAGTGATGGAAGAGACATGACCAATCCGACTCAAATCAGCACCAGCGTTTATGTTGGCGACATCATAGTAGTTCCCCACAGTCCCACGCGGACATGGTAAAGAATAAAGAATAAAAATGGAATATTTATCTAAAATAGTTAATATTATGGCAACAGTATTGCACAGGATCAGGGCATTTCTATACGACAATCCCCTGACAAAAGAGAATCCGAACGACATGATCGCTCGGGTAATTTCCGAACGTTCGCTTGACGTGCACGACGTCTGCGAGACAGCTGTATCGCGCGGCGGCGCCGATATCACTGCTCCGGCGATGGAACACGCGGTAGAGCTTTGGCTCAGGGAAATGAGCTACCAGCTTTGCGACGGCTATTCGGTCAACACGGGCTGGTTTACCGCCGCCCCCCATATCCACGGGACATTCGACAGCCCGCAGGAAAAGTTCAACCCCGAGAAGCACACCCTGCTGTTCGAATTTCATCAGGGCGCGATTCTCCGCAGGGAACTTGAATCGGTTACGGTCGAAATCATGGGCCCCGCCGGCGCCGCCAGCGTGATAGCGCAGGTCGTGGACGTGAAAACCGGCAGCGTCAGCGACGTCCTGACCCCCGACCGCAACCTGATCATCACTGGAAGCAGGATCAAAGTCTCCGGCGAACGCGAGGAGAACGGCGTCTACTTCCTCGACGTAAACGGTGCGCCGTATCCCGTCGACCCCACCGACGTCGTAACAAACAACCCTTCGGAGGTGGTGATTGTCATTCCGCAGCTGCCCGCCGGCGCCTACACGCTGCAGATCGTAACGCAGTACAGCGGCAGTATTCTGCTGAAGGAACCGCGTACAGTGACATTCGACAGGACGCTTACCGTCTGAAATTCTTACAGCCCGATAAGAGCATCTCTTATCGGGCGATAAGAAGGTCTCTTATCGAGCGATAAGAGGGTCTCTTATCGGGCGATAAGAAAGACAAGGTTCTTTGACATATTGGAAACTGAAAATTAGCGATTTATTTTTATACGGCGCGGGTGTGTTACCCGCACCGCAATCATTACGGCGCCGATGCCGGGACGAAGCTCGAAATCATGCCGCGCGTGCTATCCTTGTTATTATTTATCAAAATCATACATATATGACTGTTTTTTTGTTGTAGCTGCGCGCGGTATTTTTCGAGATTCAAACATAATCAGTTAAGGACTTTATGTATTTTTAAAGTTATAATAAAAAAAATTTTCATTGTGGGTCATCCCTCCCTTCCCTAAAGCAGGGAGGGACCCCTTTTTTAACTGGGAACTAAAAGTTAAGAGTTAAAAGTTGTCTGATCGTCACTGCGAGGTACGAAGCAATCCGGAAACAGGATGCTCCGGATTGCTTCGTGCCTTAAAATGACGGGACTTTTTTTAACTGAAAACTGAGAGTTATGAGTTAAGTTTATGTTTGACGCCGCTTTTGGCTGAATCAGCTGTTCGTTATTGCGAATACCTAAAAACTTTTAGTTCTTAACTCTTAGTTCTTAACTTAATAAGGTAATGAGGTAATTGTATATGTGATTTCTGCGTGTGCTACTGAGGTTGTTTTGTTATTTAAATTAGGTGGAAATGAGGTTTTTGGACGACCCTGCCCACCTTGCGTTGATTGTTGTTTGCTATAATAATGGCATTCCCGATTGAATCGGAGTCATTCCTTCAGGATTTTTATGCTAAGACCTAAAAACTTTTAGTTCTTAACTCTTAGTTCTTAACTTAATAAGGTGCGCCAGCCAATTGTTCATTGTTAATTAATTGTTCATTGTTTCTGTTTATAATTCCCGAAAAAAGATTACTTTTGCACCGGCATTTATATAAAAGGTATCATGAAGAAGAAAAAAGATATTGACAGACAAAAGATTGAAAAAACTCTGGGAGTATTTATTAATCCCAAGACGGATTTCGGTTTTCACCGGGTATTTTCCCGTCCGGATATGATGAAGTCCTTTTTGAATGAAGTAGCGCTGTCGGAGGAAAAGACCGGCGGACAGATTACTTCGATATCATATCTTCCGCCGGAACATTTTGGCGAAACAGAGGGAGAACGTCATGTCATATTTGATACCCGCTGCAAAACAAATGAGGGAAAAGATGTAGTAGTCGAGATGCAGAATGCGCATTCGATGAATTTTGTGAACAGGTTAATCTTTTACATCAGCTGTCTCATACGCAGTCAGGCTCCTCCGCGAGGACGCAAGAGCAAAGAAAAGGACAGAGAAAAACCGGCAGAATGGCATTATAACCTGACTCCGGTATACATTGTTGCAATAGTTAATTTCCCGATGCTCGAAGGCAAAGACGAAGAATCCAAAAACATTGTGACAGACTGTATACAGCTGATGAGCGTAAAGACAAAACAGCGTTTTTCTGACATGTTAAATTTTGTAATAGTTGACCTGATAAATTTTAACAAAACGGAATCGGAACTGGAAACAGTGCAGGACTGCTGGCTGTATACTCTGAAACATGCAGAGACATTGGAGAAGCGTCCGGAAAAAATCAGGGATAAACTTCTTATCGATTTATACGACGAAATCTTGCGGACGCAGAAATTAACACAGGAAGAAATAGAAACATATAAAAACAGTGTCATGGAATTTGAAAAATTGAGCTTCTTTACAGATTATTCCAAGATGGAAGGTAGAAATGAAGCATACGCTCAAGT
>JAISFI010000206.1 GCA_031263685.1 Dysgonamonadaceae bacterium
TTTACTGCGTCTTCCGCTTTGATTTCTATTTTTACCATATTTTTTTTGCTGCAAAGGTAGTTATTTTATCTCAAATAAGCAATTTTATTCCTCAATTATTTACCGAGGTTAGTATAACACAGATTGAATGGATTATCATCGATGATCATCTATTGATGATTGGAATACTAAAACACACATTTTATGATTTATCTGCGAAAATCTGTCTCATCTGTGCCATCTGCGTGTTTTTGAGACCCTTGTTCTGTTCATACGTTACCGGGCAATAATAAAGGTAACGGTTTTATGACCTTTGTATTTACCCTTTCCATGCAAGGTACATTCGGCATTTCCTACATTGACGTTGCGCTTGTAGGAGACGTTGAAATCCTTGCCGAGTTCCAGCTTAACGGTACCTTTGGAGGTAACGTACAGCACTTCGGGCACGGGCGTACAAGGCTGTCCCGTATATGCTTGCTGTCCGATCGGAGCCGGCTCGGCGGCGGCGATGTTGTGCCTGACGTGGTGGAACTCGCCGTTGAGATAATCGATTTCCGGATTCAGACTGTCAATTAGCCCGCATCCAAAAGACGTATGTTTTTAGCGTATTTGAGATGATAACGGTCGACGAAAAAATTGGCCAGCCCGGGGATGTCCTCCCTCCGGCTGCGCAAGGGAGGAATTTCGATCACAATGGTATTGAGGCGGTAGAACAGGTCCTTACGGAAAAGGCTTCGTCCACCAGGCGGTGTATATCCGTTTTTCAGAAGGTTACAGTCGCATCAACACCTGCTTGAAACGGAGCGCCCTTTTGTGCTAACGACTGCGGCGGCTTTTGGGATGTTGATACGAAATAAAAAGCGGAATAGCCGGTATTCAGCGTATTCTTAGTCCAAACGTTCAAACTGAAGATACCCATGGTAATCCCCGCTTTCAAGTTCAGTAATCCGTAAAAATCCTGGGATGCGTCATTGGCTTCCGTCCAATAAATTTTCCCCGCACCATTATATTGGGCATGGATATGAAACCGGTCAAGAATGCGGTTGTTACGGAATCCGCGACTGTATCCTGCGCTGAGCGAGAACGTATTTTGCGGAGCGAATGGAATATAATTTCCCGAATAATCGACCCCTTCTGTTGCGTAATCCTTGAGCGTGGCATGTGTGAATCCATAGTTGGCTGACAGCGCCAGCCCTTCTACCAAATGAGCCGTCAAGCTTAAATCCATCCCGAAACTTTCGGCGCGACCGGCATTTTTCAACAAGCGTCCCTGTCCGCTTTGTACAAATTGGGTGATCTGAACGTCTTTCACATCCACATAAAAAACGGCAACTTCTGCATCCAGCCTGTTCTTCACGATTTCGCCCTTATAACCCAATTCATAATTCCAGCTGTATTCCGGCTGATACGAAACCGCATCCTTCACGGAGACGGGTTCTGCCCCCGAATTGCGCGCCATGATGGCATTTCGTACAAGATCGGCAAACATTTGTATGTTATAGCCGCCGGCTTTGTAACCTTTCGCTACGGAAAAATAAACATAACGGTTGTTATCGAACGCATACCTTAAAGCCACCCTGGGTAATATTTCGGTAAACGACATGGATTCGGAACCAGCCAGCGTCGTGTCCACTGTGGATTGTACGGCGGGCAATCCGGGCCTGTAACGCGGAGTCACATCCAAATTCATCGACATGGATGTATGGTAATCCAACTTTGCCTTTTCATGATCCAGACGAATCCCTGCCGTAAGCGACAGACCTTCGATCCATAGGTTATTGCAGGTGGATTGATGGAAAAGCGCGCCTCCGTATGCCGGCGTTTTAAAAGTCCCGGGTATGGGCATCTCGCGATCGGTAACGACCATCATCGGGGCAAGCGGGTTGTTTTTCGCAATACCGTCGAAAACCGGTTGCAGGACGCCGCTGATAGCTCCCTGCTTCAGGGTGGTCACAACATCGGTGCGTAAATCGCGACTGAAGCCGAAAGCGCCCAACGACCACCGGTAATTCTTTCGGGTATTTGATTTAATGGCAAACTCCTGCGTCCAGTTTTTTTCTCTTTGAAGCTGGTTCATCGTGAAAACCGGCTGAGGACTGTAATCCAAATCCATACGCATGTCGTCGTCAAAATACTGGAAGCCGGTTGACGAACTGAAGATGATCCTGTCGTTTTTGTATTCCAGGTGCGCATTACCGCCCGTCACTTCACGGGTATATTTGCCGGGCGTGTCATAGTCGGGCTCTGCAATATCTCCGTCGATATATTTTCCGTAAGGAAATGCTCCCTGGTCGGAATAATCGTAATTGGCCATCAACTGAATGTTCCATTTTTCAGCAGGCTTTAAATCCAGACGGAATCGTCCGCCGGCAGAACGCAATTGATCGGCGCTTTTTCCATCATGTTGATTTTCGAAAAAGCCGTTATTTCCGTCGTAGTACCCGCTTAAGGAAATACCTGCGATTTTTCCGATCCTTTTGGATATGGAAGCATTGGCGCGCCAAAGTCCGTAATTTCCTGCAGTAAGCGTTACCCTGGTTCGCTCGTTATTCAGCGGCGAATGTGTGAATATATTGATGATTCCGCCCATGGCATTCCGTCCGTACAGTGTTCCTTGTGGCCCTCTGAGCACTTCAATTCGCTGCACGTCCAAAAAGTCGAAATTAAAAACCGACTTGTCCAAATAGGGCATATGATCCACATACAAGCCCACCGCCTGTCCTGTGCTGCGTTCCCCGATTCCGCGGATGTATACCGGAGTTGACATTTTGGAACCGTAGTCAGGCACAAAAAAGTTTGGAAGAACGGCGCTTAAATCTACAATTGAAATAATTTTCCGCTCATTCAATATTCGCGGGGTAATAAAGGAGATGGAGCCCGGAAGGGCTTTCAATTCATTGGTTTCTTTGGTGGACGACACAACAACTTCTTCCAGTTCGACTTGCGTTGTCATGTCCGGTTCCCCGGTTTGGGCAAATATTCCGGCACTCCACAACGATATAAATAAGGTTATATGATATTTCTGACACATAAAAATTTGAAACAATTATGAATAATGATAACTGAATAATTGAAAAATCAAATCATTGAATAGCTCAATGACCGAATGATCAATGATTCAATGACTCTTAACTCATCATTGAAACAAATGGAGGAGGCCGGGAAAAATGTTTCCGGCAAACGCCGGAATCAAATACCGACAGGTTTAAGTTAGGTAAAGAATGTGGAAAAGTATCCCGTTCAACAATTGCCGCAAAAAAATCGAGAATACACGGTTTTCCGGAATGACTGTCGCAGTGTTTCCGGTGTTTCAGCGTATGATCTTCGCCATATAAAAAAACGGTATGCTGTACGTATCGTTCATTTTCCAGGCTAATGCTTACGGTTTCAACGGCATTGTCTGTATCCTGTTGCCGGTTTACTGCATAAAATGCAAGGTTGGCCAAGTAGAAAACGGCCAAGATAAGCGATATAGCCAATGACGGTGTGGATACAAAAAGCATAAATTTTTCAAAAAGGTTTTGGACGGCAAAAGTACAAAACGATTTTGAAAATAGAGGATGGAAGTTTCTTTTTTTGAGGAAACCATATTTTTGTAGTCGAGGCCGACAGATAGCTATGTCAAAATCAGATTTGAAGTTGATTTTTCAATTTCAAAAAATAGGCAATAAGCATCAGGGTCAACGCATAAAAAATAGAATAAATGAGTGGTTATCAACATTTTTGTCGTTTGGTTGTTGATAACTAATTGATATTCATGATTATATTTTCAGAAAGAGACTGTTTCTTTGC
>JAISFI010000236.1 GCA_031263685.1 Dysgonamonadaceae bacterium
CAGGCATAAGCACACAAACTTGAGTTAATGCCTGTCGGCAACAGCAGACAGACCAAGCTCGCAGGGGAAATTCGCTGGCATAAGGCGATACTATGACTTTGGTGTTCTTTGATAGAATTTATAGGGGAAATGTACATAAAATTCTTCGATATAAAGTAGCCCGTCATTCATCATTCGTAATTACTGCTGATGCGTTAAATCTTTAAAACTTATTAATTGCATTAATTGATATTTTTAATATATTGATTATTTGATAGTTAAAACTCTATGAAAATTAAAAATTATTACTTTTCAATTCAAATCGAAAAATCAAAAAGCACTTATATACGTCTATATATCAACAAATTACAATAAAAACTCAAAAGTTAACGCATCACTACTAATTCGTAATTAAAAAATTTCCCTTACATTTGCACCGCAGAAAATTCAGCTAAAATAAATTAACGTAAAGCATTATGGAAGAAACGCCCGAAAAGCAAATCGTAGCATCTTTACACTCCATGGATTGGAATAACATTGCATGGGACAGTATCCTGTCGAGTTTAGTCAATATGGCAACCCAATTTACCATTAAATTGGCTACTGCTATCCTCGTTTTCATCGTTGGTAGATGGTTGATTCACAAACTCAATAAAGTTTTCCAACGGGTACTGGACAGGAAAAAAACAGATCCGTCTATCCGCAGTTTCGTCAAAAGTTTTGTCAATATTTCGTTGACAGTCTTGCTGATCGTCATTGTCATTGATATTTTAGGGATCAAAACAACTTCTTTGGTTGCACTTTTCGCCTCGGCGGGTGTGGCTTTTGGAATGGCGTTGAGCGGATCGTTGCAAAACTTTGCCGGCGGCTTCATGATTCTGCTTTTCAGACCTTACAAGGTGGGCGACTATATCAAAGCGTTGGGAGAGGAAGGTACGGTGCGGGAAATACAAATCTTTAACACGGTATTGACAACGTCGGACAATAAAGTGATTTTTATCCCTAACGGTAAACTGTCGGGCGATGTTGTGACCAATTTCTCAAACCAGAAAACGCGCCGGATTGACTTGATTTTCAACATTTCCTACGGAGACAATTACGACCAGGCCAAAGAAATTCTCACGGAAATCATAGAGGCCGATAACCGGATATTAAAAAAACCGGAATATCTGATTGCTTTGTATAAATTGAATGATAATTCGGTCGACATTGCCGTCAGGGTATGGGCTGCAAGAGATAATTACTGGAATGTTTATTTCCATTTGAACGAGGTTGTTTACAAGAAATTTACAGAGAAGGGCATCGATATTCCTTTCCCGCAACTGACTGTTCACATGGCTAAAGACTGACTGTTCACATGACTAAAGATCATTAAGGCAAGGTGACGATTATTTCTTTTTTCAAATAATTGTGCTACATTTGCCGAATATATTCGTTCAATAAACTATTCTCATGAAAATAAGAAGCCTGTTATTTGTCGCCTTTTTTACATTGGCAAGCCTGAAAGTGGGAGCTGCTCCCATCGATTCCGTTCAAGCGGTTACGGCAGCACAGCATTTTTTCTCTGCAACATCCGATTTTCGTTCCGGACAGTTACCCGAAGTGAAAATTGTTTCTGTATGCACATCAGCAGCAGAACAGATTCCATATTATTATGTATTAGGGAATCAGCAAGAAAAAGGTTGGCTGATCCTCTCAGGAGATGACCGGATATTACCCGTCATTGCCTATTCCGAAACAGGCGCGTTTAGTCGGGAGACAAATCCGACATTCGACTGGTGGATGGAAGAAAAAGCCAAAGAGATACAAGCGATTTTATCCGATTTTCAAACAAACACCCTCCGTTCTACCGCCGTGCATCAAGGATGGATAGCCTTGCTATCCGGAGCAGCATATAATCCATCTACGCCAAACCCGTTGCGAAGTATCAGCAACTACACACAAGGACAGGACTTGCTGGCAGGAATCAAATGGAACCAGTGGGGGTCAAATTCGGCCGACAATAAGGATGCCGGCTGTGTCGCCACCGCTATGGGACAAGTATTGAAGTATTGGGGAAATAAAAAGAATCTCACGCAATTGCAGGGACGCGGCTCATACGAATATATCGACCATGCGAGTAACAATGCACTTAGGCGTGTGGACTTTTCGAGCAAAACATATAACCTGAAGGACATGCCCGAAAGTACGGCTTCCGATGAAATTCGGGACTTGCTGTACGATTTGGGAGTCAGTGTCAGGATGGCATACGCTTCAGATGGTAGTGGCGCGCTGAATAGTATGATTCCTTCTGCACTGTTTAGTCATTTTGGCTTTAAACCGGCAGAATATATGGAAAACAGTCATTACTCCGACAACTGGCCAAGATGGGAAGCTAAAATAGTACAGGAAATAGAAGCCGAAAGACCTGTTGTTTATGGAGGAGAATCTGCAAAAGGTGGGCATTCTTTTGTCCTCTCAGGATACAAAACAGGTGCTCTCACCAATGAATACTTTTTCAACTGGGGATGGAGTGGAGTCAGTGATGGTTGGTTTGTCCTCAGGCTTTCCCAACCGATCATAGATTATCAACTGGAGCAAGACGCCGTATTCGGCATTGAGCCTTATGAAAACGGAGATAAATATGAACTTACGCTTTCTGATCTTACATTGGTAAGCACGGATGCTATTTGTACGAAGAACAACAAATTCACCAATGAAACTTCTGAATGTATATTAAGATTTAAAATAACAAATAATACGAATGTAACTTTGACGAATCGTGTGATTAGTCTCAGATATTTTACCAACATCACCAATGAGAGCGTAATGGTGGGAAGTGGACCTATTGTACAACAAACCATACCGGGAAATTATTCGAAATTTGAAGAGATTGATATTTCAACGAACGATTTTCCTATTGTAGATAGTTGGAAAGCTACATCTACGACCCTTGACTTAAACTGTGATCTGGGAGTTATGTTGAGAAACAGTGATAAACTTCCTTATTATATTGACATTGGCCGCAATGCTCATGTCATTCGGCGTGTTTTATCATCCGATTGCAGCACGGGAATATTAAATCCGGAAGCAACAGCGGATAATCTTATC
Source organism: Dysgonamonadaceae bacterium (assembly GCA_031263685.1). GTDB lineage: Bacteria > Bacteroidota > Bacteroidia > Bacteroidales > Azobacteroidaceae > JAISFI01. The sequence goes on from JAISFI010000236.1 coordinate 3,070, forward strand.
AGTTATCCCAACCCGGTTCAAGATTATATTTTCATTCAAACGGCCGGAGATATTTCCTCCGACATTGCGATCTACAATACGCTTGGAGAAAAGATAAATCCTGCATCTATCGAAATGATGGCAAACGGAGAGACTCGTATAGATGTTTCCAGGTTATCTAATGGCATGTATTTCATTAGTGCAGGGAAACAGACCGGCAGATTTATCAA
>JAISFI010000354.1 GCA_031263685.1 Dysgonamonadaceae bacterium
AACGGTATCAATACCCGATATCTCCGGATCCGGATCATTGGGATAGTACCAGTTCTTCGGATCATTCCAGTCCTGACTGCCCGCCGTCGCATTTCCTGTCCATACCAGTGAATCGGGAAGAAGATAGGTGTTGACGGGAGGACGAAGTTCTATCAATGTTGTGCCGTTATAGACTTCCACGTGAAATTTCTGTACCGTATGAGTCGGGGTAAAGGTATAACTGTCTCCTATTTCATCAGGTTCCGGTTTGTCGTCTACATTTGGATACTCTTTGTACCAGGCATAAGTATAACCCGAATTTGGCGGATAATAATAGATCGTATTTTCCCCGTGGTGGAGAAAATAGTCCGGTGCATAGAATGGAGGTCTACTGTAAGTACCGAAATAACTGCACAGCGAAGAAACGGGATTTCCGCCGCCATCGTCATTGAGGCGGATTTGGAAGAAACTTCTGGGATCTTCTACTTCCAGGGTGCTGAAATTGACAGGAAAGACAATGCTTTTCGAATCGCCCTTTTTAATATATCCTTCATCATCTTCATCACCCGCTCCCAGTTCCAGTGTTTGGAGAAATTCAAGATTGCTGCCGTTCAGGAAATAGGCGCTGATGTATAAAGGCCCTTTAAAGTCGGCATCTCCGGTATTGATCACGGTGAATTCGGCGTTTACAGATTTGAAAGGAACGAAATCGGTATACTCAATAACCTGATCCAGCGTGTTATCGTATTCCAGTTTGGGGCCGTAGCTGAGCATTTTACCCTGGTCGTTAAGCAGGGTGGCCTGTTGCAGGAAATTATTAAAGGGCTGGAGATAATTGCCGTCTTTGTCTACAAAAAAGGTAGCCGGATTCAAGGGATTGGCCGGAATACTAAGGTCGTCGTTCACGTAGACGGGATTGTAACAGTACTGGTTCCAAACCGGACGGGCAGGAGCCCAGGGTGCATCGGCATTAGCGGATTTGAAAACCCATAAGAATCCGTCTTGCATATAAGGATTATTGCCAGTGCCCGATTGTCCTCCAATAACAATGATTTCCGCTTGACCGTCTCCGTCCACATCGGCAACAACCGGATATTCATAGCCGGTACCTGACAGAATGTTACTAAAAGAAGCTTTATTTCTATTGTCAGGATAACGAATATCCCCATCGGCGGTTCCGTCGATGATTCGTAAGGAATTTTCATCTCTATAAATCAGCTCTGCTTTCCCGTCCTGGTCAAAATCAAATAAGGTGATTCCGGTAACTCCGGAAGGATCGCTATGAGGTAATCGCCAAAATTCCTCCAATATCGGACTCTCCGGATTATATTTATACGCAAAAATATTGTCGGTTGGATTCCCCTGATTACTACTATAAGAAGTTTGGTTTTTAATTAATACAATTTCTACATTCCCGTCGCCATCAATATCTCCAACAAAAGGATAACCGCAAACTCCTGCCTTGGGCAGATATTTCGTTGCCTTAACTATTTTTTGTACAGGATCATAAATCCATAATACGGTATATTGACCACTCAAATTATTAGAAGCAATGACTAAATCTAATCGACCGTCATGATCTACATCTACAGCGACAGACTTCCCTTCATCAGGAACGGTTTTGGAACTTCCCGGATAATCGACGTCACTCGGATTAATACTTACCAACGAACGCGCTCCATCATCAATTAGATTAAACGCATTTTGTGTCATGTCTTCAAGCGACTGTATGTCAATGTCATATATTCGATGACCAACAACATAATTCAATTTTCCATTTCCATATAAATCTGCGGCATAAGGGGAAGTTGTCGATTCCCAACTTCTGGAACAAAGCAGTTCACCTGTAGCGGAATTAAACAGTTTCGTGGAGATTAAAATTTCAGGAATGCCGTCTTTATTAAAATCCGCAAATGACATTCCTAAATGATTAGAACCATCTGTTTGTCCATATTGGTTTGAATGATAAACAACATTACTTTGCCAGACTTTATCTCCATTGTAATTATATGCCCGCAAATATCTGTCACATTCCCATACAACGATAAGTGTTGTATCCTGGTTATTTATCCGGGTTTTTACTATTCCAAATTTTCCAAGAGAGTTACTCCAGGAATAAGGTTTTTCCGTATCAAAAACAAAGGGAGGGGCTTCAATATTGTTCCCTTTGTAAATAGCAATTGATTTTGTTTCTCTGCGAAATCCATTCGGACTGTTTCCGTCTTGTTGAGGATTTGCTGCCGCAATTATCTCGACAATACCATCGTTGTCTATATCGCCTACAACTACGCCTAAATAGGGAGATAGATTATGTGCAATGCTGGTTTTAGCTGCAATACTCCAGTTTACACCTGCGGGAACTACCGCACAGGCATCGTCTATGATTACCTTCGGTTTATCGCCAACATTAATCAGCACAACTGCCGTCTCGATTTGTGTGCCGCATATAAGCCTGTATTTCAGGCTGTCTTGACCGATAAAATCTGTTTTCGGTTTGTATGTGATGGCCTTGCTAATCGGATCAAAGCCTGCGGTTCCGTGTTGCAGTGTTCCCGCCACATCAAGAAGTTGTACAGTGGTACCGCTAACACCGCAGGAGCTTAGTTCGCTTTTGCTCAATACGTCGATAGTATCCGGAGGCGATAGCAGCTGGCTCGGTTGAACAAAAATGTTGAGCGGTTTTGCTTTCAGAGCAAGCTGTGCCTGCAACTGTAATCCCCAGAAGAGGGCGAGAAGGAAAAAGAAAAAGGATTTCTTTTTGAGCACAAAGCATGAAGGATGCAAGCCGAAAAGAGCTGTGCAGCGATTTTCGACTGCTGAGACTTGTAAGTGAGCTGTTCGTTTCATAGATGGATCGTTTTATAGTGAATAATGTTGTAATGTAAGTCTGCGTGTGCAACGGCTTGGAGAGCTATGGATTTAAAATGCAAAAAGCTAACTAATAAAATTAGATAGCTTTTCTTAATTGTTAAAAAAATATAATTTATGTGTTGTATTGATGCATTTACCTGTACGTTTATTTGTACCTGTAAATTGACTTTATACCTTAGATTAGATGTGTGTGTGTGTGTGTGTGTGTGTGTGTGTGTGTGTGTGTGTGTGTGTGTGTGTGTGTGTGTGTGTGTGTGTGTGTGTGTGTGTGTGTGTATCTAAATTAATCAGTATATAAAAATAATTTTCTTTAAAAA
>JAISFI010000001.1 GCA_031263685.1 Dysgonamonadaceae bacterium
TGTTTTCGACGAGGCTTTCCTGAACGGGCAACCGGCTTTCCGGGAAACTCAATTCCTTCGACACGTCCGCTTCGATAAACCGGCTGTTATCAAAATCGACGGCAAAAAAAATATCGGCGCCGTCATGAAACCGTAAGAGAATTATATACTGCGCAACACAGCGGACAGGCAGACCGGTAGATTGATTGCCATATTGAGACATGTAAGGACCGCCGCTACTGCCAAAGCCCAAGTCGTAGTTATGTGTACCGTTATAAGTAGTACTGCTCCAGTAATAGCCCATCCAGCCACGCATGTTCAACGCACCACTTACGCGTTCCCCGGCGGCGGGCAAAAACAGGGCGTCGCCAATCTTCATACCAGTACTGTAATTAGTAGGGCTGTTTACCCAAGTTGTGGCATTATCATCTAAACTAAAAACTAAAAGATAAAAACTAAAAGTTGGCTGACGCCTGTTTGCCGCGCTTCGCGCAACTTTTAGTTTTTATCTTTTAGTTTTTAGTTCTTTAAATCATGGGCAGACGCCTTTGGATAATTTCATGGCGCAGAAATGCGGTCCGCACATGGTACAATGGTCGCTTTCGTCGCCGGTGCGACCGGCTTTGTAGTATTCGAGCGCTTTTTCCGGGTCGAGCGACAGGTTGAACTGGTCTTTCCACCGGAAATCGAAGCGGGCTTTGCTCAAGGCATTATCCCTGATTTGTGCGCCGGGATGTCCTTTCGCCAAGTCGGCGGCATGAGCGGCTATCTTGTAGGCAATCACGCCGGCGCGAACGTCTTCCTTGTCCGGCAATCCCAGGTGTTCTTTCGGGGTGACATAACAAATCATGGCTGTCCCCTGCCACGCAATTTGCGCCGCTCCAATGGCGGACGTGATGTGGTCGTAACCGGGAGCAATGTCGGTAGTCAGCGGACCGAGCGTATAGAACGGCGCGCCGTGACAATGTTTCACCTGTTCGTCCATATTGGCTTTTATCTTGTGCAGAGGCACGTGACCGGGACCTTCTATCAATACCTGAACGTGATGTTTCCATGCCGTTTTTGTCAATTCTCCCAAAACGGAAAGTTCGGCGAATTGCGCGTCGTCGTTGGCGTCGTTAATAGAACCGGGACGAAGTCCGTCGCCTAAGGAAACTGCAACGTCATATTGTTTCAATATTTCGCATATTTCTTCAAAGCGGGTATAGAAGAAATTTTCTTCTTTCCGTTGCGTCATCCAGTTGGCGATAATCGAGCCGCCGCGGGAAACAATGCCGGTTGTACGCCGCTTGACTAAAGGCAGATGCGCCCGAAGCAAGCCGGCATGAATGGTGAAATAATCTACTCCCTGTTCGCACTGTTCGATGAGCGTGTCGCGATAGATTTCCCAACAGAGGTCGGTTATTTTCCCGTCCACTTTTTCCAATGCCTGATATATCGGCACCGTGCCGACCGGTACCGGCGTATTGCGGACAATCCATTCGCGCGTTTCGTGGATGTTGTTGCCGGTAGATAAGTCCATCAGCGTATCTCCGCCCCATTTGCAACTCCAAACCGCTTTTTCTACTTCTTCTTCAATGCCTGACGATAAAGCCGAGTTGCCGATATTCGTGTTTATTTTCACTAAAAAATTCGTCCCGATAATCATCGGTTCCGCTTCGGGATGGTTGATGTTGGCAGGAATAACCGCACGTCCCGCCGCCACCTCGTCGCGGACAAATTCGGGCGTAATGGGACTATTAATTCCCAATGTTTCATTTTGTCCGTTTTCGCGAATGGCTACATATTCCATTTCGGGGGTAATAATACCTTGACGGGCATAATACATTTGCGTGATGTTTTTCCCTTTTGACGCTCGTCGCGGAAGATTTTCCTGCGGGAAACGAATTGCGTCGAGATTTGCATCCGACAGGCGTTTCCGGCAATAGGCGGACGAAAAGGAAGATAAATTTTCGGTATCGTTCCGGCGTTCAATCCAGGGTTCGCGCAAACGGGACAAACCCTTGCTGATATCAATGGCGCAATCATTGTCGGAATAGGAACCGCTGCTATCGTAAACAACGACGGGTGCGTTTTTTTCTTTCTTCTCTATCCCATTTTCAACGGAAATCGTGTCTAACAAAGATATTTGGCGCATCCCAACATGAATATCGTGTATTTTTCCCGGGATGTAAATCTTTTGCGAAGCCGGATAGGAAATGCGCATGGACTTGTTTTTCATTTTCTTTTTGTTTCTATGTTTTTAATCTTTCATTAAAAAAGAAGTCAGGGGACTGCTGGCTTCCGCCACATTCAGCGGGTTTGCCAATTGCGCTTCAAAAGCGATGCGTCCGCTTTCTACTGCCAGACGGAAAGCATTTGCCATAGCGACCGGGTCGCCGGCAACCGCAATCGCCGTGTTGACTAAAACCGCGTCAGCGCCCAATTCCATTGCTTCGGCAGCGTGCGAGGGCGCTCCAATGCCGGCATCTACCACGACCGGAACACGGCTTTGTTCGATGATAATTTCCAGGAGGTCGCGCGTTTTGAGACCTTTGTTCGTACCAATCGGCGCTCCGAGCGGCATTACCGTTGCAGTTCCGGCATCTTCCAGACGCTTGCACAAAACAGGGTCAGCCTGTATGTAGGGCAGGACGATGAAACCCAGTTTTGCCAATTCTTCGGTCGCTTTCAGCGTTTCGATGGGGTCGGGTAAAAGGTAACGGGGGTCGGGATGAATTTCCAGTTTTAGCCAGTTGGTTTCAAAGGCTTCGCGGGCAAGTTGCGCGGCGAAAACGGCTTCTTTGGCATTCCGCACGCCCGACGTGTTCGGCAAGAGCTGTATGCCCGGTTGCCGGATGTGCAACAACATATCGTCCTGCTTATTGTCGAAATCCAGGCGTTTCATGGCTACGGTTACCATTTGCGTTTGTGAGGCTTCTATCGCCTGACGCATAAGTCCGTTTGAACCGAATTTTCCGGTTCCCAAAAACAGACGGGAACTAAATTCCTTTCCTGCAATGATTAATTTTTTCATGTGTTTAATGATAAAAAATTATAACTTGTAAAATTTAGATTTTAGACTGAAGATTAAAGAAGAAAAAAAGAGATAAAAAAGACTTAAAGACCTTCTGTTTGTCTTATTTACTGATGTTACGCAAGATGTATATTTGTGCATTGCAAGTTGACGCCGGAAGGCGTCTGATTTGGATAACCCCGTGCAAGCGAAGCGCAGCTCGGGGCAGGACGTATACTGCTTACCCACAACTCCGTATGGAGTT
>JAISFI010000067.1 GCA_031263685.1 Dysgonamonadaceae bacterium
GAATACGAAATGCCCAAATACTACCAAAGCGGCATCGTTGATATGAATTTAATGTTGCAGGATTTTCAGCAATTTTGGCAAGAAAATTCTGATGTTTGGCTAGAGCGGTTTCAGTACAAAGAGGCAGCTCCACATTTGATTTTACAAGCGTTTTTACAGCGAGTTTTCAACGGCGGCGGCGATGTAAGGCGAGAGATGGCAACAGGCAAAAATCGTTTGGATTTATGTATCACGTACAACAATAAAAAATATCCTGTCGAATTGAAAATCAACAGGGGCAAAAAATCAATAGAAAAAGGCATCGAGCAAACATTAGGCTATATGGATACGCTTGGCTGTGCCGAAGGTTGGCTTGTGGCTTTCGACCGCGACAACAAGAAATCTTGGGGCAAAAAAATCTATCAAAAGACAGAAACTGTCAACAAAAAAACGGTTAACATTTTTGGATGTTAATATGCTGAAAATAAAAAAAATAAGTTCGATATTTTTCGTAGCTTTGTTGCAAAGTAAAAAAAACAGGATTATGAGTACAAATGAGATTATTGGTAAATTGCAGGAAATAAAACCGCATCTTCAAAAAGAATATGCCGTTAAAACTGTCGGTTTGTTCGGTTCGTATGCCGACGGGACATACACAGACAATAGCGATGTAGATATTTTGGTGGAATTTGAACGTCCGGTTGGGTGGAAATTCTTTACACTTGAAAAATTTCTCGAAAAAACGCTTAATCGTAAAATCGACCTTGTCACGCCCCATGCTTTAAAAGAGCAGATAAAACCCTATATCCTAAGTCAAATACTTTACATACCATGAGAGAACAGCGTACCTGCAAGATGTACTTTGATGATATTCTTTTGGCTATTGACCGCATTTTAGAATATACGGAGGGATATAACTTTATCCGTTTTAAGCGCGATTACAAAACAGTTGACGCCGTAATACGCAATTTTGAAATTATCGGCGAAGCGACAAAAAACATTCCGGAGGCTATTAAGGAAGAATATTCCAATATTCCCTGGACTGAAATGTATTCCTTGCGCAATCGTGTTTCTCATGCCTATTTTGGTATTGATTACGAAATAATTTGGGATATAATTACAAATTATCTGCCCAATAATAAAGAAGAGATAAAGAAAATCCAGGAATCAATATATTAAATGAAAACTAAAAGTTAAAAACTAAAAACTAAAAATTACGCGAAGCGCAGCAAACAGGCGTCCGCCAACTCTTAGTTCTTAACTCTTAGTTCTTAACTCTTAGTTTTTAGTTCTTAAAATTTATGCGTACCATTCTCGTTTTTGCCTGTTTATCGCTTTTAGGCCTGTTTTTAGTCCCGCAACTCCCGGTCAAATTGAATCCTTCGCGGAGGCTTCCCGTCGTGAACGTGTACTTTTCCATGCCGGGACAATCCGCACAAGTTGTAGAAGCGGAAGTAACCTCCAAGCTGGAAGGCATGTTGAGCCGGATGAAAGGCGTGCAACAGCTTAACTCCCATTCCGGCAACGGTTCGGGAAGCATCACCGTCCGCTTGTCCGAGCACGTCAATCCCGATTTGGCGCGTTTTGAAGTATCGACCATTATCCGGCAGGCCTGGCCGACGCTGCCGCAGGGCGTTAACTACCCGTCCATTTACATGTCCGGCACGAGCGACGAGATTTACCGGCCTTTCCTCAACTATACGGTCAACGCCCCCTTTTCGCCCATTCAGATTCAGGAATGTATCACCGACGTACTGAAACCGAAAATAGCGGAAGTCAGAGGCATCGACAAAGTGGACGTCACCGGCGCCGGACGGATGATTTACCGCCTCGAATACGATTATGAGCAACTGCAAAACCTGCATACTTCGGTTTACGACATCCGGTCGTCCATCCAAACCTACTTGACAAAGGAATTTTTGGGTATTGGCAAAATACTCGACGAAAATCAAAACGAACAGTGGATTCGCATGGCGCTGGTCGCCGGCAACAGCCATCAGCCGTTTAACCCGTCTCTGATTCAAGTCAAGAATACGGAGGGAACTATCCTATATCTCAATCAATTAGTCAAAACGACTTACGAGGAAGAAGAAGTTTCGAGTTCGTTCCGCATCAACGGCTTAAACTCCATTTACCTTTCCATTTATGCCGACGAAACAGCTAATCAGTTGAATCTCAGCAAAGAATTGCAAGGCTTATTAGCCGGATACAAGGAATTTTTACCTGCCGGTTACGAGTTGCACCTGCAATACGACGCGGCCGAATACCTGCAAGCCGAAATGAATAAGATTTATTTCCGTTCGGGATTGACGGTTTTATTACTCCTGTGCTTCGTTTTCCTGATTTACCGGAATTTGAAATACTCGCTGCTCATCCTGTTTTCGCTGGTTGCCAACATTGCCATTGCCGTCATCTTCTATTACCTCTTTCGACTGGAAATGCAACTGTTTTCCTTAGCCGGATTAACGATTTCCCTGACGCTGATTATCGACAACACCATCGTCATGTCCGACCAAATCCTCCGGCAAAGGAACAAAAAAGCGTTTTTAGCCATTCTTACGGCCACGCTAACCTCGGTCGGTGCGCTGGCGATTATCCTTTTCATGGACGAAGCCATTCGCAGCAACTTACAGGATTTTGCCTGGGTTATCATCATCAACCTGACCGTTTCCCTGTTTGTCGCCCTGTTTTTAGTTCCCGCTCTGATAGAAAAATTCAATATTGAAAAAAGACGGAAAAAGCGAACGCGAAAATTTTTCGCCCGTTTCAGGAAAAAACCGTTCAAATGGGTACGGAAAATGCGCGGAAAGCGGAAGTTGATTTATTTCAACCGGGGATACGAAAAAACAATCCGCTTCATGCAACGCCGGAAAGCCTGGTTTATCGCCCTGATTATACTGGCATTCGGTTTGCCGGTTTATCTTCTTCCCGAAAAAATAGAGAAAACGGTACGAAAAGGATTTTACAACGTTTCGAACGGCGATGATGCCGGTTTTTGGGCGAAATTATACAATCAGACCAT
>JAISFI010000255.1 GCA_031263685.1 Dysgonamonadaceae bacterium
ATAGAAGCCCCATAAACAGCGTACATTTTTGTCAGTCCGCCCAAAACGGACAAAACATCCGTTTTTCCACTCCTTTCGGTCATACTGTCAAGCTCCTGCAAAGCAACTACATCGGGCGACACCTTACAAATAATATTCGCAATGCGATCATAATTAATATTTTCGTCCAATCCACATGCATTACGGATATTATACGACATCACTCGAATCGTATTTTCAGACTGGGGATAAGCCGAAACTTGTCCCGACAAATTGAAGAACAAACTACAACAGCAGATACAAAAAATTAATTTAAGAAAAAAAGTTTTCATGATTTTATATTTTACCTCAAAGGTATTAAAAATCTTCTTTCCATACTATTTCCCATGATGTAGCTCATGTGAATTGATTTACCACACCATTCTTTCTACCAATCCCGGATCGTTTTTGACCAGTTCGTCGTATTGTTTCAACAAATCGTCCGGTAGTTTTGCTTTTTCTATCCATTCGGAACTGCCATATACTCCGGCTTTTGTATAGTCGATAGGCGTGAATCCGATTTTTTTAATAACGGAAGTGTTGCGAAAGCGGAAATCAAAGTTTGAAGGGTCGACAAAAAGCGGATCGGCAATAATGGAATGTTTGTCTCTACCCAATTTTCTCCATTCTGCAAAGGTCAGGGTACAAAATTCGGGCGATTTGGTCCGGGTATCCCAATAACAATTGTAATCATACAAAACCTGTGCTTGTAATAATTCCGGGAGTTCGTCCGCTTTGGACCAGCTATAAAATAATTTGCCTCTGTCCTGATAAATAATATTATTTGTAAAAGAATAGGATAAATGTGTTTCTTTTTTCTGAAACTGTATCTGAGCCGTATGATTATTGGCAAAGATGTTGTTGCGAACAATATTATCTTTCCCTAAATGTTGCGTGAACCCTTCGTCCATAAAAGCATATACGAGATTGTTTTCAAAGATATACCCGATAGATCCTTCATCGGCATACAGGCCCCAAACGCCGTAATTGAACGAATAGGCATGGTGTATGACATTGTTGGCAACAATAGAGCCTTCCGATTCGTCAAGCGTATAAACTCCGCCCATATCGCTCATTTCGCCCCAGCCTAAATGATGTATATGGTTGAAAATGATTTTATTTCGTTTGGCATGCCCTTTGGCATATCCCCATACCCAGCCTGCCGAAATGCCAGAATAACGAAAATCGGCTATTTCATTATGAGAAATCTCATTGTCGCTGCCATGAAGAATACTCAGTCCTGCTGCCCCGGGTAATACGTAGCCGCCATGATGGAAGATATTATTGTGTACAACGATATGATGGGAAATGTCTTCCAATGGAGGAACCGGATCTCCGGGATAATTAAATGCGCCGATTTTTACACTGCCGCCTCCAAGATCATAGAAATGGCAGTGCTCTACGCGGGAATAAGCGCAACGTTCGCGAAACCATAAAGCATGTGTGCCGGTATGGGCTATTTCGCAATTCCGGAAAGTGATATTTTCCGCATCGTCGAGCATAACAGTAGCTTCCTCATCACTGGCTGCTTGACAGTATTTGTTCCCGTTTTCTGACGTACGATAGGTTGATATCTCAAAACGGAGGTTTTCAAAGCGAATGTGTTTTACCGGTTCGTTTTTCCTGCCTTTCAGTACAAGAAAATGTTTTATAACCGGCAGCATGCAGCGAACATTTTCCGGCGTTTCGCCCGGCAGGGGAATATACCAGAGCCAGCCTTCGCAATCAAGAAACCATTCACCGGGCGCATCCAGTGCCTTGCGGTAGTTTTCTATTATAAAATGTGCTTTCTTTTGTTCGTTAAACGGATTATGAGAGGGCACATTTGCCGTCAAGTACAAAGCTGTGTCGGCGAGACTAACATGCCTTACGGGGGTGTTGGTATTAATCCATAAATGATAGAAACGAGCCAGTACGCCGTCCGTTCCATTTTCAACAATATTGTTCAAGATATAGGCTTCATTGTCGTGTAGGCTTAGTTTTTGTAAGGATAGCTGGGTGCGCCAGTCTTCGGTCGGCGCAAGAACAATTTCTTCGCATTTCTTTACCTTGAAAAACTGCCCCTTGTTAGGCGTTTGTGCGCGGAAACGCCGTTCGCCATTGATGTAGAGTTGTTCGAAAGAAAAACCGCTTTCCGTTTCGGGCACATATACTTTCCACAAAGAGGGCGTTACGACTTCAAATTTTCCAGTTTCAAATCCACCGTAAAAAACAGGATTTCCATTTTCGGCTGCAGTATAAATAACCGGCGCTTGCGCTGTTCCCCCGTCTTCTTCCGTCAGCGCAAAAGCCTGCGAGAGTTGATAAACGCCGGACATAATTTTCACGAAAACGGTATCGCTCACCAATCCTTGATGGCGCATTTCCCGCAGTTGGTCACGTGCGCCTGCAAGCGACGCTAAAGGTTGTTCATAACTTCCCTTATTGCGGTCGTTACCAGAAGGGGATACGTAAAGCGTTTGTCCTGCGGCAGGCAGACAGAAAAGATAGATGAGTTTACCGATAAAAAAAAATTTTATGCCACTTTTCATTGCTAATATTTTATTTAGTTGTTCATTTAATTTTTCACATTTAAACATCCGGATAGTTTAAACACCCAGGCAGAATGACAGGGTAAGCGACTATGATTTAATACCGGAGGCATAATTGTTATCTTATTTTTTTCGAATGAATATTTGATGGAAGAAGCATCGCCAAGCATAGTAACAGCCGACGGGTTTCTGTCAATAGCACCGATAAACAGTGGTCTATCCGGATATTGCGTACAAATCACATACAAATCTTCTCCATGGGCGGTAAAATATATTCCCTTGCCGGAAACTTCATTTACCGGTTTCCAGACAGCGGTACAATAGATTGCTTCGCCGTTTATCTTGAGCCATTGCCCTATATCTAATAGCCGTTGTTGCATAATGACCGGAATGCGTCCGTCTGCGGTAGGCCCGATATTGAGCAATAGGTTTCCACCTTTGGCAACCGTTTGAACGAGCAGATGAATCAAACTGTCGGATGACAGGTAGTCGTTCAACTGCTCGTTGCGGTTGAAACCGAAGGAGCGGCCGATACCGCGATTTTCTTCCCACGGATGATACGCTTCCTCGCTTCGTTCAATTCCAGGATGTACTTCGCCATATTCGGTGGTATAAATACCCCCGTGCCGGTTTCGCGTCTCTTTTCCCCAACGGTCGTTTACCACTACACGCTCCCCGACCGGCGATTCGTTGAACAGCCAAGCCAAAAATTCCGTGCTTTTCCATGTTTCCGATGGATAATCCCATTCACCGTCTGCCCAAACAATATCCGGCTGAAAACGATTAACCAAGTCTTTCATTTGCGGAAACAAATGTTCATCCACATATTTATCAACATCGGCCTTGTACAAAGGATTAAACCACTCGTAGAGCGAATAGTAAAAACCCATGTGTAACCCAGCATTTTTCACCACCGCGGTTAGTTCGCCGCAAATATCGCGATGCGGGCCGACATCCACCGCATTCCAATTCCATGCCTGCCGGTTTTGCCACAAGGCAAAACCTTCGTGATGCTTGGACGTCAAGACCACATATTTGGCTCCGGCTTCACGAAAAAGTTCCGCCCATTGTTCGGGCTGAAACAGTTCGCAAGTAAACCCGGAAACAAAATCTTGATAACGAAAATTTTCACCGGAATGCTTCCGGTGAAAATCTGTCAACGCCGGTTCTTTCTGAACCGCCCAACGCCACCAATACCATTCCGCGTAACCATCCGGACACCATGCAGGTACGCTATAAAGTCCCCAATGGACAAAGATGCCGAATTTAGCATCGGTAAACCATCGCGGAACCGGGCGACTGTCAATAGATGCCCAGTCTGCCCGGTATCGGGTTTGCGCCGATGCGTATATCGAGACAACAAGCAGTATCCCGGTTATGATCATGTTTTTCATTCTTACTCGTTTGATCATTGAAGTATTTTATGTTCTATTCACTGTCCGTATCAATGCAACAAGGTAGAGGCAAATCACCGCCAAAATGGCCATTGCTGCCCATTGCGATTGAAAGAGATCGGATACAATGCCCAGCAAAAGGGCAATCACCCCGCCGGAAACGCCCACGATTAATAGCGACGATATTTCGTTCGCCTTTTCGGGAATCTGTTTCAGGGCAAGAGAAAAAACAATCGCAAAAAGGTTGGCGTAACCCAGCCCAAAAACGACGACACAGGCTATGATACTCCCCAAGGAGTGACACATCAACACACATGCAATGCCTGCTAACGCGAGGCAGGAACTGTATTTATAAAAACGCTTCTCGGATATTTTCATCAATAAAATACCGCCAACAAAAGCGCCGATGGTACGGACAATAAAATAGATACTTTTCAATAAATCGGCCTTCTCAAGGGGAAGTTGGCATCGCTCGCCCAAGTATTTAGGCAATGTGGCATTTAGTCCGACATCAACGCCTACCAGCACGAGGATAGCGATAAAGAAGAACCGGATATTCCGGTTTTTTAGTAACGACAGCGTCGCTCTAAAAGATATTTTCCTGCTTCTCTCGCCGGCCTCTTCGATACGTGTCAGCCACAGCCATACTGCTGCCAGTATCGAAACAAGTGCGAAAATGGGAAAAACATATTTCCACCCGAATAGCGTGCCCGCGAGCCACGAGGCGACAACTGGCCCCAAGCAGGAGGATATGGCTTTAACAAACTGTCCCAACGTCAACATTCCCGTCTGTTTTTCTTTTGAAACCACATCGGTCACCAATGGATTCAAGGCCACTTGGATAAGTGTGTTGCCTATACCTATCAAGGCAAAGGCAAACAAGATGGCAGTAAAATTGTACACCATCCAGGGAAGCAGCAACCCGGCAAACGTGAAAAGAAAACTCACCAGCACGGCGTTCTTCCGTCCAATGCGATTCATCAGGAAACCGACAGGGATAGACAATACCAGAAACCAGAAGAAACAGGAGAGAGAAAGCAGGTTTGCCATAGAATCGTTCAATGCAAAATCGGCTTTCACGTAATTGATAGCTGTCCCGATAAGGTCAACAAAACCCATGATGAAAAAGCCGAAGATAACCGGCAGTACGCGGGATAACGAGGTATTTGATTTCGTGTTCATGGTAATTATTTGTTTAGGTTTAGTTGATACTCTACCACCTGGATAATGATATGGATGGCTTTGATGTGTATCTCCTGTATTCTATCCGAAAAAACGGATACTGGTGCGCAAATAGCGACATCTGAAAGACGCCGCAACGCATTCTCGGAAGCGCACGTCATGCCTATGACTTTCATCTCTTTCGTACGGGCGGCCTCTACCGCACGGATAACATTTTCAGAATGGCCGCCAGTACTGATGGCAAGCAGCACATCGCCCTTTTGCCCCAAACCCTCCACGTAACGGCTGAAAACGTTGTTGAATGAAAAATCATTACCGGTACAGGTCATGTATGCCGGATCGTTAATGGCCATTGCCGCCAGCGGTCGCCGATTTCCGCGATAACGCCCAGTCAGCTCTTCGGCAAAATGGGTCGCATCGCAGAGCGATCCGCCATTACCGCAACTGATTACCTTATTCCCGTTTGCCAACGCGTGGGAAATAAGCGTGGCCGCTTCCTCTATATCTTTCAGGTTAGCTGGATGGCTCATGTACTCGCCCAGTTTTTCCGCTGCCTCCTGGAGGCTTTGTTGAATGATTTGATATTCCATATTAATGTTTTATATCTAACGTTCCGGCGATAGAAACGGCTGCATAGTCGCCGATATTTTCGCCCAGTTCTGCCGGTTTGATTTGGCATACCCGGTATGCAGGAGGTAAGGCTTCCTGTTTCAGTACCTCTTCCAGCAAAGGATAAAACAAGTTCTCGTTTCGCGCGTAAATGCTACCTAAAACGATACATTCCGGATTCAGAATATCTATCAGGATGGCCAATCCGGCGCCCAGGTATTTTGCCGAAATACCTATAATTTCCACGGCCAACGGATCGCCTTGTTGGGCATGAACGGCAACGGTTTGTGCCGTGACAGTTTCAATGGCTTCGCGGGCACACCAACTGACTATTTCGCCCATCTGATATTTTTCTGCCAACTTCATTTTTGCCAATTGGGCAATACCGCCGCCGCTGGCAAAGCCCTCCATAGAGCCGGCTTTCCCGTATCCCACAGGGCCAAAATCCGCCAAGCGGATATGTCCCACTTCGCCGGCATTATCGTTCGTGCCGCTATATAACTTCCCGTTGATAATTAATCCGGCGCCCAGACCCGTCCCAAAGGTGAGGAATATCATGTTGTGCGTTCCTTTACCAGCCCCGAATTTCCATTCGGCAAGCGCACAGGCATTGGCGTCGTTCTGAATTGCACAGGGAATGTCGAAGCGTTCTTCTACCAACTTGACAATCGGAATATGATCCCAACCCGGCAAATTAGGCGGCGACATGACCACGCCCGTCCGGCTGTTCAAGGGGCCGCCGCAACTGATCCCAATCGCGTGCGTGTTACCGGCGTTCAGGCCGTGTTTTTCCATCATTCTCCCGGTATGAGAAAAGATGTTTTCAATCGTATCGCGTACATTGACGGTTGGAAACACTGTTTTGTCTATTAACTCAATCCCGGCGTTTTCCTTTGCATGGATAACGGCTGTTTTTGTCCCCCCAATGTCTATTCCTATCAGATTTTTTCCTGCCGTGCTTTTCATTCCTATTCGCTCAACCATTGCAGCATTTTTATGCGGCGTTCCCTGAAACGAACGATATCGGTATCATACGAGTCGAAATCCACGACCACACCTTCGGCAAGTTCTTTGGCTCCTTCATGGTTTTTCTTTTCCAGCAAGCGCAACAATTCATAATCGTTGATGCCATCGCGCATGGCTTCCAAGCGGATAGAACTATATGTTTTGCCGTATTCGGGATAGGCAAGCCATGAATCTCCGGGAACGGTTACCCACACCACGTTATCTCCTACCGTGTATCCACTCCTCCAGTTGTGAAATGCCCAATGCAAGAAACCTGTTACATTGTAACGATAGTTGATCCAGTGCTGTATGCGCGTTTTGATTAGCGGCAGTTCGATAAAACGATTGGCATAGTTCCATTTTGGGGAGTCGCACACGTAGTACCATATTTCCTTTCCACTTGCCTGTAACTGTTGGTAACTGGTATAGTCCGTATGCAGGGTGCTTAACAACGGACAAGGTATATCCATTGAGGCGGCAGTGTTGGTTGTCATGATAGCATCCACTATTTTGAGTTCAGGAACAATACTTTTCACCAAATCGGCAAATGCATTGTACGAGGCGGCATTTTCCGGCAACGGTTCGTCCGCCAGATGTTGAATGTATATCCTGTCCCATCCCTTACTGACTAAATGTTGATAAAAAGCCGGCAGGAACTGGTTCAGCCATGTCAACGTTTTCGGGTCGTTTTGCGGCAGTATATCGTACAACGGTATGCCATCGGCACCCATGACGCCAGTAGGAACGTAAACGCCGAACGGACCTGTCCATCCAGCCCCGGCCTCACTGAAACGCGCGCCCAGGAAACCTCCCACGATCCGTTTCGGATTGCCTTCCTGAAGATAAAGTTCTACCATTTTATCAAACCTGCTGAAATCGAACGTGTACGTGTTGCCTTGCAAAGTGGGCTGAATATTGGATGTGAGCAACACGCGAAACACATTTGTCCCGTATTCCGCCGCTTTGCGAGTGACTACCCCATACAACTGATAGCCCAGCGAGGAAAAAGGAGTGACCGGATTGTTGTAATTCATGTATTTCAACTCTGTCCATCCCGTGAACCAATGTTCCACCAATAATGTTTGTTCGGGCAGCACGACGGGGTACACTTTTGCAGACAATTGTCTCTTGAGGCGAAATTTGGCGCCATTGGCTATTCCGGTGATGAAAACATCTGCCGTGTAAACGCCTTCGGCAGCATCGCGCGGGATGGAATAGCTGATCCATATCGGTTGATTGCTTTCGGCATCCACATTGGTATATGAACTTTCCGGTAACGGATCGGGATAATAACCGTCAGAGGGGATAATCCTGTCGGGTGCTGCACCGTTACCGATGTTTTGGTCGGGAGAAATCCGCACATATCCTACCAGCGACATCTGTCCGGAAGGAATTCTATGATTTCCATTGACCAGATCACCCACTTCCGCACTTAACACTTTGATGGCATACGTGCTGTTTACTACCAATTGGAAAGAAGCAGTTTCTCCTTTGGCGACGGCTACAGGAACGTTTACTTCCGCATAATTCGTCTGTTTTTTGAATATTTTTTCCAATACATCTACTTGTACGCAGTTTACCGTACCGTTGTCTATGATTTCTTCTTTTTCGATATTTTTATCCTTACATCCGATGGAAAACGACACCACATTCAGTATTGTTATAAACAATATTTTTATAAGCATATTGCCTGACATAATTTTAATTTTAAATTTAACATTAATAATTCGACTATTGACTTACTCTGGCATATACTTCTATTTCCCACAATCGCACACCGTTGTGCACTGTCTCACCAGGATAATAATTTATATCCTGTCCGATATACTTTACTTTTGTTGTAGTTACTGGCGTGATGCTAACCTCGTGAGTCCCGGTTCGGCTATCTACAATGGAAAGCATATCCGTCCATGTATTATCCATCCATGCCTGTACTTTGAAATCCGAATTAAGCGTTGCGACATCGCCTACTACTTTAATCCGCTCTATGGTATATTCTCCTTGTAAATCTATCTCGAGCCAATGTTCGGAATAATCTACATCATTGGCCACCCATCTGCTCCCGAGGTTGCCATCAACGGCATTTGCGGCCACATTGGCGCTTAACACATCGCTGGCTACAACAGGCTTTTTGAGCGCTACATTTTCTATTCGGTACGCCGTTACCGGAATAGTTTTTAGGATATTGCCGCAACTGACAACAATATTGGTCGATCCTTTTGCGACAGCCGTTATCGTGCCATCCTGCGTTACTGTTGCAACATTTACATCTTCAGACATCCAAGTCAGCGTGCCGTTGGCGTCTTCAGGCACCGGAATAGCTGTAAGCTGTGTCATTTTATCGATTTCCAATGATAACGGCGTCTGATCTACCATGATGTCTGTGAGGGGTTTTATTTCCTCATCAAACTCGTCTTCAATAATCACATCCAGGTCGGCGGTGAACTCTTCGACCAACTTTACTATTACGGTAGTCAGCTTATTTGGGCCTACCGGGGCGCTCGATACGGTTTTAGCTGTAATGGAGCTTACACCGTTAAACAATTCAATGTCGAATGCTACGGCGGTCAGGTCGGTGGGCACTAAGAAATAATCGAACGCAAGGAGCCAGACGTCATTATAGGTCACCCCGCCCACGGTCACGCTCGCTTCTTTTACCGGCGTATAGGTGTGAGCGCCGGAGGCGTTGATGGTTGCGATGCCGGGCACTCCCGCCAACGCGTTAAAGCTCGTGTGAAATAACGGAGCGCCTCCATCATGGGTATAGGTCAGTTCGGCTTTGGTGGGTGCGTCCACAATGCTGGTGTTTATGAG
>JAISFI010000256.1 GCA_031263685.1 Dysgonamonadaceae bacterium
ATTCGAAAAGCCGGTTTTCAACCAACAATCCGAGTGTCGATTCTTCGATTACCGGCTTGTTTTTATACGAAACGCGGTAGTACATTTGCACTGCATTTTCCGTTTTTTGCTTTTGATAAAAGATGAAAACGTAGTTGCCGTCGGGCGATTGCACGGCGGTTTCTGTTTGTGCAAACAAATTGACTGCTACAATAAACAATACTGCTGTAAAAAAATATCTTTTCATTGTCTATTCTTAATTATTTCAATACATAAAAACTTCGTTCTATCGCTTCTGCGGTCTGTATCTTTCCGACAATTCCGTACTGCCACGCCACGACGGTTATTTTTACCGGAAATTTAGCGCGAGGCGGGATTTTCGTCAAGACAATTTCATTGCCTTTGATTTCGGCGGGACCTTCTTTCACGTAATAATAAACCGGTAATTCGCTGTCGACGGTTGCCAGCAACGGTATGTGCCCGGTATTCGCGTCCACGTTTTTTAACGGCGGAAAAGTAATCCGCTGTTTTTCCCCGTCCTTATTCGGATACGGAATACGCATATTGAACTGTTGCACCGAACTGTTATACTCCTTGCCGCCGTCATGATGCGCCATGAGCCAGACATCGCCGGTTCGCCGGGGATTGTTCAAGCCCATGCGGTAAAAGCGGATGGTAAAGGTCGTGTCGTTTACCTTTTCGACGGGTCCGCAAATCCGGTCAATCCGAATATCCCGATGATTGCCTTCGATGATATTTAACCGCAAAGTATCGGTAAAAACGACCTGGATGCGAAAGGTCAGTCCGTCGGCTTCCGGCACGAAAGCGCCGTTGATTCGTGCGTGCAAATCCGGATCGAAATGCAGCAACTTTCCGTTCTGCATATAGCCGATATACTGTTCTTTCTTTCCGTATGCTTTGGCGTAATACTTCTCCGTTGCTTCGGCAATTTCCCGGTCGAAATACCAGAAAGCGTCGTGCGGATCGCCTTTGTATTCGCTGAAAGGCGCAGGGACGGGGCGTGTGTTTTCGGTAACATTCCAACGCGTCGCAAGCCAGCCCGATTGCGGGTTCGGTTTTTGAGGGATTGTTGCATTTTCATTTAGTCGGTATTCCGCCGCTTTCTTCAAGAACAGACAGATGTAATCGACCACTTCGTCCGACACATCAAAATGTCCGTGTCCGACGTCGGCGAGGAAGGAAATGCAACTTTCGGGATACATCATCCGAAACGCCAGCGCAGGATTTACGCGGGCTTCCCACCATTCGTATTCGCCTTCAATCATCAAGCCCGGAACGCCGTCGATGTTTCGGGTTCGTCCCCATTCGAGGTTTTCCCGACCGTAGCCGCAAAGGTTGGTGCGCGGCGCATCGCCTTTGTAGGAAACGATTGCCAGGGTTCTTTCTTTATTCCACGCGGCAAAATTCCAGGGGAAAGTCGCCATTGCCGAATGTCCCAGAGGCACAACGGGTACAGTTTTGAGTTCGCCGTAGCCGCTCGCGTCCACCAAATCGTTCATCATTTTGTCGAACGCCTTTTGACAGCCGTTTTCCACTTTCCACTGATAATCTATGATCGGTGAAATCCAGACAACGGCAAAGCCAAGTTCTGCCATGGTTCGGCGAAATGACGGGTGTTCAAAAATCGGTTCTTCGCACATGTTGTGCATCCCGACGACGACTGCCCGTACATGTTCGCAGTCTTCGGGAATCCACAGAAAGGCTTGCGGATGTGTGTCTGTTTCGTCCGAAATCCATTCCGTAACGGGCGTTGACCATTGCCATTCGACAGCCGGAAGATGAACAGCCGCAAGTAGCAATATCATAAGAAAAATAATACGTTTCATGTTCTGTTATTTATTTTGTTGTCATCAATTAATTTGTATCTACACAAAAAAGCGTGTAAGTCGACAATTGGCTTACACGCTTTTTTTAGTTTCTATCAACATGCCGTCCCTGACGGGACTCACTGTGGCAACAAAGTCTCAGTTCATAATTCACTTAAACTTCCATTACCGTTTACGCTATCTCTGTAATCTCGAACTTGTTTTTGCCTGTAAAGATGAACAGTGCACCCTTTAAGTCGGGGCGGCCTTTCATCCGGTGCGAATGTACATATTGCTCCAACTGTTCCATGCCTTCTTTGCGCTTGGCTGCAATTTCCGCATCGGTAGCGGATGTTTTGCAGTATTTTATCTCGAACACCCATTCGTATTTGACTTCCGGCAACAGCGGGTTGCGCTGCAGGAAAATGTCCGCCCGTCCGGGTACCGCTTCGTATTCGCTCATCGGAACATAGATTTTGCTCATGAACAGATAGGCCAGCAGCAGGATTTGAATATATTTTTCATCGAAACGCTGCAAGTCGTAGTCCGATAGTTTGCCGAAAGCGTTTTCCGAAACGTAAGCGATGAATTGATGCACATCGCCTTCCATTGCCAGCGAATAGATTGCATCGTCCAGCGGTCGGGAGTTAATCGTCGTCTCCGGCGATGTTTCCGTAATTTGCTTCGCCAGGTATTCCCAGTATAGGGTTTTAATGGAATAGTTCGGAATTTGAAGCCTCAGCCGCAAGCGGTACGGAGCGTCGATAGTCAGCAGCCCCATGTAGAACAGGAGTGAAATGAAGTAGCTGTCGTCGCTGAGCGTGTCGATGGAAAACTTTTTCAGGATTTCGGTAACAACCACGCTGCCGCCGTCTTTCATGATTTGGAGCAGGGTTTCGCGATTGTTTTCGTTTCGCGTCAGGCGGCGCAGGCGACCGTAATCCGTTTGCAGGTTCAGGTCGATGATGTCCCGGGGCGGTTTCCGGTATCTCAGTATCTGTCCGAAAAAGTACAGTACCATCGCGGGATTATACACCCGGTTTTTCCCGTCCTGATGGAAGAGGTAGCCGTTGTAGTAGGCTTCCATATCCACGTTAATCAGGGCGGGATCGACGCCGGTTTCCGTCATCAGCCATTCCACTTCCTCATGCGTGAAACCCATCATTTCGTTGTATTGAGACTCCAGGGTGAGGATTTGAGCGATGTTGTATCCGCTGGTAAGGTCGTCGAGCATCACAGGCGAAATGCCGGTGATAAACGTCCGGTAGGCTGCCGACGATTTGGTTGCCGCTTTTATTCTTTCGTAAAAGTCGCGTACCAGACCGTTTGCCGATACCATTGTCCGGTAGAAATCCTTGCCTGCCCGCGTTCCCATGGCAATCAGGTCGTTGGCGAAATGGTCGTATTCGTCGATGATGACGTAGATTCTAAAGCCATTGCCTGTCGCCGCATCGAAAGCGACATCCAGTGCGCCTGTGCCGGGGTCTTTTTCATCAATCTGTTGTATCAGCGAGCCGGAATTGGGTATGATATTCCGGTATAAATCCAAAAACAGGCGTACCGAACTTTGTACCTTACGGGAAAAAGACAGCTTGAAGCTTTCCACATCGGAAGTATCCAAGCCCGAAAAATCAAATTCCAGCATGGCGTAGCTGTTTCGTTCGGGCGTGGGGTTTTTACCGATGTAGAGGCTGCCGAACATGCTTTCGAACTCCTCTTGATAGTTGATGTTGTAATAGCAGTTCAGCGTTCTGAGGAACAGGCTTTTTCCGAATTTGCGCGGACGGATGAAGAAATGATTCGGATTGGATTCATTTTCCAGCGTTTCTATAAACCGCGTTTTATCGACGTAGGCATAGTTTTGCAGCATGATGTCCCTGAAATCCGATTTGCCGTAAGGCAGGCGTTTAAATGTTTGCTTTTTCATTGTGATTCATATTAATGACCACAAAGATAACGCTTTTTGCGTGTAAACCAATATGTCAAAGAACACTTTTCCCGACGCTTTACGTCAGGCTATCCATATTGAATCCGTTCCGGATTCCGTTGCAATAAAGTCATAAGCATTTGCGTCATGTTTTCTGAAAAAATGCTTTTTGATTAATTCGCCGTTCATTTGGATTTGCGGATTGAAGGTACACTGTCATGGATAATAAAATGCTTTTTCTCATTTTTATATTTGCTTGATTGAATTATTGAATAGTAACTCCATCGGTAAATTTTCCGACTTTTATTCCGGTGTCTTCGAATGATTTCATTCGTTTGCCGTGGATAACGATATTTTCGAACGAAACATTCCGTATCATTCTGTTTTCGTCGAAACCTTCGATGACAGACGGATTTTCGCCCTGCCCCGAATAGTAGATATTCCTGAACGAAACGTTGGCGATTCCGTTTCCCGGTGCGGCGCTGTATTTTTCGTTATAGACTATGCGCATGTTAAACAGTTGTCCTTCCTGAATATTTTCAATACGAATGTTTTCGAAACTTACATGCTGCACCCGGTTTTTGTCGCTTACGCTGAATGCAAGGCATCCCTGATAATTGCGGTCGTCCTCGTCGTGATCAAGAATATCAATGTCCCGGAAGTGCAGGTTTTCGA
>JAISFI010000271.1 GCA_031263685.1 Dysgonamonadaceae bacterium
CAAACTGGTACATCTGCCAAAGGTGATTGGAAAAAGCAGGAAATTATTCTTGAAACCGAAGAACAGTACCCACGCAAAATATGTATAGTTTTGTGGGGCGACAGGATTGCAGACATTGCAGGCGTTCAATTGAACAAAGAAATTATCACCGTGAGCGTTACTGTCGAATCAAGGGAATTTAACGGACGGTGGTACACTGACGTCAGAGGATGGAGAATCCAGCGCGGTCAGGTAGTTCCGGCGAATGTTGGCGAAAGCGCTCAGGCTCCGACGCCGGCAACAGGACAGCCTGTCGGAGATGATTTCGCAACTGCGGGAGAAAACTCATTCGACGATCTGCCGTTCTAAATTAAAAAAGTAAGTTTTTCGTTCTGATGAAGGGGGACAAGGTTTTTACCTGTTGTCCCCCTTTCCATTCTTTACCTTCGCCTTATGTAAGGGAAAATCAATCTTCGCAGTCGCAAGCGTCTTCTTCGCATCCACTGCAGTCATTGTCGTGGCATCCGCATCCACATTCGCAGCTTCCCGACAAATCTTCGGGAGTTACTTCGCGAATATCAACTATTTCACCGACAAAATGCAGTACGCTTCCGGCTAAGGGATGGTTGAAATTCATGGTAACCGTATCGTCGCCGATTTTCTCAACTGTTCCATACAAACGGTTTCCTTCCTGATCCTGCATTGGAACGCTTTGACCGATTTCGATATACTGGTCGTCAAATTTACCGTCAACTTCAAAAGTGCTTTTCGGAAGATCGAAAACCGCCTCTTCATCTATTTCGCCGTAAGCGTCAGCCGCCTGCAAAACAAAATCGAACTTGTCGCCTGCGTTCATATTCTCTAACTGTTCTTCGAATTTAGGAAACAAATATCCTACGCCATATATAAACTGCATAGGTTCATCTTTTGTTACCGTTTCAACTACATCGCCGTCGGTTTCGAGCTTATAGCTCAAAGAAACCACCTTGTTCTGTTCTACTTTCATTTAATATCTTATTTTAAATTTATAATTTTCATTTCTTTACCGTCAAAGACCGCATATCCTCCACCTGAAAACCAGTCGGGAAGTACAATAAAATTGAAATTGTTTTCCGAAAGATTTACAGGCACATGTAAATGACCCATGACAAAAAAATCCAAATTATGCTCTTTGGCAATCTCACAAGCGTTGTTATAATAGGGATTATTATCGGTACTGAAGTCAATTCTGCCGTGTTTTTTCCTGTTGCTTTTCGACCATGCATGTGCGAAAGACAAGCCGATATAGGGATGTATTACTGCAAAGAGTTTCCACAACTTCCTGTTCGTGAATATCCATCTCAGCAGTACATGATTCCTGTCGCTTGTATTGATCGCATCCCCGTGCGTCATACAGAATTTATATCCGCAAAGATCTGCGATATAATCGTTTGGATGAAAAATAACTCCCACTTCGGACTGCAGATAATCGCTTACCCAAAGATCGTGGTTTCCTGCAAAAAAATGCACAGGGATTCCACTGTCGGTGAGTTCGGCGATTTTTCCCATGGTTCTGACAAATCCTCTCGGGACAACTTTCCTGTACTCAAACCAGAAATCAAAAATATCTCCCAAAAGGAATATCTCTTTTGCATCGAATTTGATACTGTCCAGCCAGTTCACGAAACGACATTCCCTTTCCCGGGAATCGTTTTCGGGAGGTAAGCCAAGATGAACGTCAGCGGCAAAATAGTAATTCATGCAGGTCTTAATCAACAATTAATCAATGATTAGCATTGCGTCGCCATAAGCTCCGAACTTGTACTTTTCCTTCACTGCTACCGAGTATGCATTCATCACCGTGTGATATCCTCCGAAAGAAGCGGTTGTCATCAGCAGGGTGGACAGCGGTTGATGAAAATTTGTCACAAGAGCGTCGGGTACAACACATTCGTATGGCGGGAAAATGAACTTGTTTGTCCATCCGTCATACGATTTCAGGTATCCGCTGGTTGTATACGAGCTTTCCATCGTCCGCAATACGGTTGTTCCTATGGCGCAGATTTTTTTACCCATATCCTTGGCATTGTTTACCATAGCTTCCGTTTCCTCGGGAATGTTGATCTGTTCGGAATCCATTTTATGCTTGCTCAAGTCTTCGACGTCGATTTCCCTGAAACAGCCCAATCCCAAATGAAGAGTAACTTCGGCAATGTCAACGCCCTTGATTTCACATTTCTTCAGCAATTCCCTGCTGAAATGAAGTCCTGCAAAAGGAGCGGCAACAGCGCCTTCGTGCTTGGCGTAAATAGTCTGGTAACGGTCTTCGTCTATAGATTCCACTTTTTTACGAACCCAGCGCGGCAGAGGCATTTCGCCCAGCTTGAACAGGGCTGCCTTAAACTCCTCGTAATTTCCGTCGTAAAGGAAACGCAGCGTCCGTCCTCTTGAGGTCGTATTGTCGATAACTTCGGCGACTATTGCGTCGTTATCTCCGAAATAGAGCTTATTCCCTATTCTGATTTTCCTTGCAGGATCGACCAGGACGTCCCATAAACGCAATTCCCTGTTCAGTTCCCTCAAAAGAAAAACCTCAATGTCCGCTCCCGTTTTTTCCTTGTTTCCATACAAACGTGCGGGAAATACCTTGGTGTTATTAACCACCAATACGTCTTTTTCATCAAAAAAATTGATTATACTTTTAAATATCCCATGTTCTATTTCCCCCGTTTTTCTTTTTACAATCATTAAACGGGATTCATCCCTATTTTTAGAAGGATATTTCGCTATCAACTCAGGTGGCAGCTTAAAATTAAATTGTGATAGTTTCATTCTTACATTATAATTTAACACAAAAAACATCCTTTTTACGCAGGAATATCAAATTTGTTTCATTTTTCGAAAACTTTTTTGGATATTGTTAATTTTCATCCTCATTTGGTTTATGCCATTGCGATTGCCAGTATTCCTGTTCCAGACTGAAAATATCTGTTACATCCGAAGGTTTGGCGTCGGGCGGGAGTACGCCGTATTTTTGCATTTCGCGGACATATTCCGGACGCGGGACAAATCCGGGCATGTCGAAACGCTTGATCCTGTCAAGATGCTGTTTTGTCCGTTCGATACCGTTTAAGATTTGCCTGTAACGCGGGTCGTTTTTGTCTTTGAAAATCGCTTTGCCGCATGATTCGTATCCTCCTTCCGACTTGGCCAGCGGAGCCAGCAACAGAGTTGATTTCTCGGGATATGTCAG
>JAISFI010000315.1 GCA_031263685.1 Dysgonamonadaceae bacterium
AATAAATAGAATGAAAAAAACGATTTCCTACCTCGTGCACCTTGTACCGTGCACCGTGCTCCTTTTTTTCGCAACCATTGCTCAGGCGGCGGAATACATTCCCATAACCACCCGCAATACCTGCCTCCTCTTGAAAGTAAACGAAAGCGGGCGGCTGGAGCAAACCTATTTCGGGAAAAACATACAGAACATCGACGAATTGAAGCGCCTGGATTTGGAAACCTTTTCCGCTTACTCCACTTTCGGAACGAACCACGTCTTTGAAGCTGCCTTGAGAGCCATCCAGTCCGACGGCAACACCTCCGTCGAACTCAGTTACCTGTCTTCCGTTACCGAAAAAAAGGACGATAACCTCACTCACACCGTCATCTCGCTCAAAGACGACCACTACGACCTTTTTGTGGACATTCATTACAATGCCTACCGGCAGGAAGACATCCTGGAACAGTGGGTAGAAATCCGCAACGGACAGAAAAAGAGCGTTTGCCTCACGCATTTTGCCTCGTCCGACCTGTCGTTTAACCTGCCTGCCTATTATGTCAGCAATTTTTACGGCGACTGGGCGAACGAAATGAATATCAGCGAACAGCAATTAACGCGCGGCATCAAAATACTTGATTCCAAGCTGGGCGTCCGCGCCAACCAGTTCACGCACCCCTGCTTTATCCTGGGACTGAACGAACCGGCTGCCGAAAACGCGGGTGAAGTCGTCGGCGGAACCCTGGCATGGGCGGGCAATTTCCGTTTCTGCTTCGAGGTCGATAACTACAACAAACTGCGCATCCTTTCCGGCGCCAATCCTTACGCCTCCGAATACACGCTCGAAAAGGGCGAAACGCTTCAAACGCCGGCTTTCCTCTTTACATACAGCAACGAAGGCACCGGGAAAATGACCCGCAATTTCCACCGCTGGGCATTGAAATACGGCATCAAAAACGGGAATAAGGAGCGAAGCATCCTGCTCAACAACTGGGAAGCGACCTATTTCGATTTCGACGAGCCGAAACTCACCCGCATCATCGACGACGCCGCGAAGATGGGCTTTGAATTATTCCTCCTCGACGACGGCTGGTTTGGGAAAAAATACCCGCGCAACAGCGACAATGCGGGTCTCGGCGACTGGCAAACCAATACCGATAAACTCCCGCACGGCATCCCCTACCTGATTGAGGAATGTAAAAAACGGAACATTCAGTTCGGTATCTGGGTAGAACCGGAAATGGTTAACCCGAAAAGCGAACTCTACGAACAGCATCCCGACTGGGTGATTGCCCAGCCGTTCCGGGAACGGAAGGAACAGCGAAACCAGTTGATACTGGATTTGAGCAACCCCAAAGTGCAGGAATTTGTATATAACACCGTCGACCGGATTTTGACCGAAAACCCCGGCATCGCCTACGTCAAATGGGATTGCAACCGTTACGTCTTCAATTCCGGCTCATCGTATTTGCCCGCAGGCAAACAAAGCCACCTCTTCTTCGATTATCCCAAACACCTGTTGGAAATCATGGAAAAAATCAGCCGAAAATACCCCGACGTCACCTTTATGGCTTGTTCCGGCGGCGGCGGACGCATCGACTACGGTTCCATGAAATATTTTGACGAATACTGGATTAGCGACAACAACGACCCGATACAGCGGATTTTCACCCAATGGGGAGCGCAATATTTCTTCCCGACCATCGGACTTGCCAGCCACGTATCAGTTTCGCCCAACCACATTTCAGGACGGACGACCCCGCTGAAATACCGCTTCGACATTGCAATGGCAGCCAAGCTGGGAATGGACATGCAACCGGTGCAGATGACCGAAAAAGAATACGATTTTTCCAAAAACGCCATTCAAACCTACAAGGAAATACGCCACACCGTACTGCACGGCGATTTATACCGGATACTTTCGCCCTACCGGAACAATCGTACCGTATTCATGTACGTGAACGAAAACAAAGACGAAGCCATTGTATTCAACTTCCTGGTACGGAAAGAAGTATATCCTACGCCGCCCACCATTGTCTTGCAGGGATTAGACCCGCATAAGCAATACACGCTGGAGGAAATCAACAAAAATCCGGACACCTGGTCGCGATTTTCCAAATACGAAGGAAAAACGTTCAGCGGCGAATACCTCATGACCGTGGGTCTCCACTTTGCCATGTACGACGAATTTGAAAGCGCGGTAATTAAATTAAGAACTAAGAGTTAAGAACTAAGAACTAAGAGTTATGAGTTGTTTAGACAGGACATATACTGTGCATGGTTTCCGCAGGTTACGCTACGCTTCTCCCCCGCTCGGCGTAGCGTCCACGCTACGTCGGGTTAAAAGCAAGCGTCCACGCTTGCAGCAAATCGCAGGGCAAATGCCAATCGCTATTGACAAAGCTTCGCTTTGTAGCAAAGCAGGAGCTTTGCTTTTAACCCGACGTAGTCTGGAGACTACGCCGAGCGGGGCAGCCGCTCCCTATAAGCAGGAGAAAACATTGTGTTTTTTTAACGCGATAGATTTGGGTATGTCCCGGAATTTATTAACACACACACACACACACACACACACACACACACACACACACATCGCGCGCGTCAAGTTACAAAAAACTTTCTAAAAATCAAAGCATACGGACAGAACAGATTCGTATGCTTTATTCGTACATACACAACCGTCGTATATGTCCGTATACGGATATTGTGCATGTCCGTATACGGATATTGTGCATGTCCGTATACGGATATTGCGCATGTCCGTATACGGATATTGCGCATGTGCAACGCACTCATAACTTATAATTCATAATTCATAACTCATAAAATTATTTACACATGAAACGAAACATAATTTTTGTAAAATCACCCAATCAATGATTAATTTAAGCCGTTAATGCACGAATTAATACTAATTCCTATTCGTGTAAATTCGTGCATTAGTGGCAAAAAAAATATAAAAGTATGAAAAATTACAAATTATCATTTATCGCCCTGTTTTTAGCGGCAATAGTATCCCAATCGGGAATGTACGCCGCCAACTACGAAGTAAATTCCCCCAACGGGCAATGGACAATCCGTTTGAGCGTCGACAAGGGGACGCAGTACGAAATAAGAAACGGGGAAACGCTCTTAATCGCTCCTTCCCCCATCGCCTTAAACCTGAACGACGGCAGGGTTATCGGCGCTGGAACCGTAAAAAGTGCAAAAACAAACCACGTGGAAAATACAGTCCCCGTACTGTTTGGAAAAAATAAGACCTTGATAGAGAAATACAATGAATTGCTTATCAGTTATAACGAAAACTACGACCTCATTGTCCGGGCATACGACGAAGGCATTGCCTATCGTTTCGTCACCCGCTTGGACGGCGGCATCATCATTACCAACGAAGACTTCGTTTTCAATTTCGCAGGCAATCCGGCGGTTTATTTTCCACAGTCGCCCGACTTGAGGAATTTTGAAAAAACGTATGTGATTTACAATTCCGTCAACGACATCGAAGCGGATAAATTTTCGGTAGGTCCCGTGCTGTTCGACTACACGGGCGCGCCCTGTAAAATAGTTATCACCGAAGCAGACGTTTACGATTATCCCGGATTGTATATCGAACCGAACGGCAACCATTCCATGCGGGGAATGTGGGCGAAATACCCGCGCGAAGTGGAACAGCCGGAAAACATTTATTCCAATCATTTGCCGGTGACCCGTCACGATTACATCGCCGCCACCTCCGGTTCCCGTACTTTTCCCTGGCGGGTATTTGTCCTTTCAAGCGAAGACAAATCCTTGTTAAACAACGAACTGGTCTATCTGCTCGCCGAGCCGCAACAGTTGACGGATACCTCGTGGATAAAACCCGGAAAAAGCGCCTGGGAATGGTGGCACAAAGCCATGCTCGAAGGGGTAGATTTCCCGGCGGGAAACAAAAACCTCGGATTGCCGCTCTACAAATATTATGTCGATTTCGCGTCGAAACATCGTATCGAATACATGACCTTGGACGCCGGTTGGAAAGAAAGCTACATTCAGGAACTTTGCGATTATGCCGCAACAAAAAATGTGAAAATCATCGTCTGGACATGGGCGAGCATGGCGCTCGAAGACCCGACCTGGCTGCCTCGGATGAAAGAAAAGGGCGTGCAGGGCGTAAAAATCGACTTCTTTGAACGGAACGACCAGCCGGCTATGCGCTGGGGACGGCAACTGGCGCAACGCTTAGCCGATTTGAAAATGATTGCCCTTTACCACGGTTGCCCCGTGCCCACCGGTTTGAACCGCGCCTTTCCGAATATCCTGAATTTTGAAGCGGTGCGCGGCGCCGAATGTAACTTCTGGGACAGCGGCTCCGACCCGGCTTATCACGTGCAATTCCCCTTTATCCGTTCCTTAGCAGGTCCAGCCGACTATACGCCCGGCTCCATGCGGAATAAGACAAAAGAGGAATTTTATCCGGTCGATAAACCGAACACCATCCCCTCGTCGATGGGCACCCGTGCGCACGAATTAGCCATGTACGTCGTCTTCGACCACTGGCTGGCTTACCTCTGCGATTCGCCCACCGAATACGAAAAATACCCCGACGTACTGGATTTCCTGGCAAACGTTCCAACCGTTTGGGACAGAACCGTTCCCCTGGACGCCTGCCTGAGCGAATACATCCTGATTGCCAAGCAAAGCGGAAACAACTGGTATATCGCAGGAATGAATAACTGGGAAGCCCGGACGGTAAGCCTTGATTGTTCCTTTTTAGCGCCCAACGTCAAATACAAGGCGGCGCTGATAAAAGACAAAGCCGCTTCGGACAGCTATCCGGCGCAATACGAAACGGAAGAACTGGAAATAACCGCTCAAACCCGGCTCAACATCCCGATGGCAAAAGGCGGCGGATTTGTCATTCAATTGCAATAACAAAAATAGTTAGATTATTTATACAATGAAAAATTACAGCTTATCACTCAGAGCATCACTCATCATGCTGCTTTTAGCGGCAGTATTCACCCCGGCGGGAACACGCGCCGCCGACTACGAAGTCAATTCCCCCAACGGGCAATGGACAATCCTTTTGAACGTCGATAACGGCGTCCGGTACGAGATAAAAAGCGGGGAAACGCAGTTAATCGCCTCTTCCCCCATCGCCTTAAACCTGAACGACGGCAGGATTATCGGCGCGGGAACCGTAAAAAATACGGAAACCAACAGCGTTGAAAATACAATCCCCGTATTGATAGGGAAAAACAAAGAATTAGACGAAAAATACAACGAACTGATTATTCACTTCAACGAAAACTACGACCTGACTGTCCGCGCCTACAACGAAGGCATCGCTTACCGCTGGACAACGGCGCTGGAAGGCAATATCATTATCGACAACGAAGATTTCGTCTTCAATCTGGCAGGTAATCCGACCGTTTATTTCCCGGAGTGCAGCGATTGGGAAAACTTTGAACGGATATACGAAATCTATACTTCGATTCCGGCAATGAGACGCAATCAGTTTTCGGTTTCGCCCGTTTTATACACCTATCCCGAAAGTCCTTACAAGCTGGCTGTCACCGAATCGGACCTTTACGATTATCCGGCTTTGTATGTCGAACCTGCCGGAGGAAACGCCATGCGGGGGATGTGGGCAAAATATCCCAAAACGGTGGAAGAACCGGACAATATTTTTTCGCAACACAAACCGCTCACCCGCTACGATTATATTGCCAGCGTAACCGGAAGCCGCCTATTCCCCTGGCGGGTATTCATCCTCTCGAACGACGATAAATCGCTCCTGAACAACGAACTGGTTTATCTTCTGGCTGAACCCTGCCGTTTGACGGACGCCTCGTGGGTTGTTCCGGGAAAAACAACCTGGGAATGGTGGCACAAATCCATGCTTACCCCCGACGCAAAAGCCGACCCCGCCAACGGTATCCCGGCTAACGGAAACAAAAACCTGGGCTTTGACCTGTATAAATATTATGTCGATTTCGCCGCCGCCAACAACATTCCCTACCTGACGCTGGACGCCGGGTGGAGCGAATCTTACATCCGGCGCCTGTGCACTTATGCCAATAACAGAGGCGTAAAAATCATTGTCTGGACATGGGCAAGCTGTGCCTTGGAAGAAGCCGGCTGGTGCGCCAAGCAAAAAAGTTTCGGCGTTTCCGGCGCCAAAATCGACTTTTTCAACCGCAACGACCAGATTGCCATGCAATGGGGACACCGCCTGGCGCAGGAATTAGCCGACTCGGAAATGATTGGCTTGTTCCACGGCTGTCCGGTTCCGGCAGGATTGAACCGCACCTATCCCAACATATTAAATTACGAAGCGGTACGCGGCAACGAAGACAATTTCTGGCGGCGGCAGGTCGTTCCCGATTACCGCGTGCAGATACCTTTTATCCGGTCGCTTGCCGGACCGGAAGACTTTACGCCGGGTTCGTTGCGCAATGTTACCCGCAATGCTTTCACCCCGCTCGACGTGGATAATACGGTACCCATGACGATGGGAACGCGCACGCACGAACTTTCCATGTATGTCATTTTCGACCAGTGGCTGGGTTTCCTCTGCGACGCGCCCACCGAATACATGAAATATCCCGACATACTCGATTTCCTGAAACACGTTCCTACGGT
>JAISFI010000403.1 GCA_031263685.1 Dysgonamonadaceae bacterium
TCCTTTTTGCCTGCGTCTATACGCGTTCCGCGTCCGACAATCTGGTAATACAAGGCTATTGAGGCGGTCGAAATGCCGAAAATAATGCAGTCAATCCCGGTATAGTCAAATCCGGTTGAAAGCACCCGCACGTTGAAAATACAGCGTATTTTGCCCTCTCTGAAACGGTCGATAATATCCGCGCGTTCCGCGCTTTTCAAATTGCTGTGAATGGCTGCGGATTCGGGGTATTGCTGTGCCATTTCCATGGCTTCCCGAATGGACGGAACAAATATTAAAATATGCTTCCGGTCGGCGTGGGAGTCTAACTGCTGCGTTATCTGTGCATGGATATTGTTGTTTTTAAAAGCCTTCAAAACGCTTTCATCGGTGTATTCGGATTTGGAGGTATTGTAAATCAATTCCGAACCGTCAAAGTCCGCCGTTTGATATTCCAGTTTACTCCAAAAGCCGAGTTCTACCATTTCCCCAACCTGTCCGACGTGGATAATGTCCTTAAAGAAATTGCCTTTTTTGCTCCGGCCGGTCAACATTTGAAGCTTGGAAAACCGGTTGCCATGCTCGTCCGTATTCTGCTGCAATTTGATAGGCGTTGCGGTTATTCCCAAAACGTGGGTAATCCCGCTTTCTGCTAAAAAATTGCCGAGCATGCTTTCTTTTTCCCTGGGGTAAAGGTGCGCTTCGTCAATCAGCATTTTCTTAAATCCCAACTGCTTAAACAGCTTGCCGATGTTCTTAATGCTTCCTATCGTGGCGTAAGTGATTTTGTTGATGTCCCTGCGCCCGAAGGAGGCGGAATAAATGCCGGCCTGCACCTGCAAGTCATCGCCGCAAAGGGAAATGTACTTTTTCCAGTTTTGCTCCAATAGTTCTTTGGAGGGCTGAAGGACAAGCAGTTTGTCGGTCATTTCCCTTGCCGTGAACGCCGTAAGAATGGATTTTCCCCACGCCGTGGGCAATACGATCAGGGAAGGCGAAGGGTTTTTCGCGTTGAAAAACGCGGTCGCCTTCTCGATGGGTTCTGTCTGGTTTTTGCGGAGGGTAATCATTTTACATCAGTTGTTACCGACGTAACTCCCAATTCTATGAGTTTGTCGATGTTCTTTTTAAAAGACCCCTGTTTCAATCCATCTTCTACCTCCTCATTTGAATAATAGGATACTTTGTCATCCGGAATGAATACTTCTTCAATATTCAATTCCTGCATTGATTTGAAGGCGTTGTATATCTCGTCGTATTCATCACGCCCCATAACGGTTTTTGTGGCTTTCAATGCCGTTTCAAAATCCGTTGCCTGAACGAGTATGTTTTTTACGGGGCTGCTGCCAATCTCGGTGTCGCTGTCCTCAAACATTGCAAAAATCTGTGATTTGTACCAGCGTATCCAGTGACTGCCGTCGGCTTCGTATTCCTCACGCTCCGTGTCGTACAGTTTGATTACTTTACTGTATTCCAGCTTGCTTACCTTTACGGCTTCAAACGTACATTCTACGTTTACTTCCAGATAATCGGAGATAAACGTTTCGGCTGCGGTCGGGCTTTCGGCGGTTACGATATACGTCTTTTTCTTTTCACCGTTTTTTAAGCGGATTTTAAGCGTTGTTTCCCAGAGGTTCATGTGCTCCTGCCTGTTCCCTTTTAATGGAATGTTGGAAACGCATACGCTGTCGATGCCGTTCTCTTTCAGGGTTGCAATGTCAATTTTGGTGAGCTTGCAGCCCCTGAAGAGGATGACCTCGCTGCGTTCTGCCGATACTGTTTCGCCGGTTTCTTCGTCTGTAACGTCTTCCATCCACGTTTTTCTCTCGTCTTGAAGAAGATGCCAGCCCTGGGCTTCTTCTACCGGTAATGTTCTTTTTAGAATTTCCATTTGTCTGTTTTATTAAAATCAGTTCGTTGTTTATGATAATTTGTTTTAAATGTTTAATAACCTGTTTTTGATATTCTTAAATTCTCTTTTTCGTAGCTGAGCAGTGAGCGCATTTCTTCCATTTGATGCGTAATGCTCCTGTTTAGCCGTTCTATCCAGTCGACCAAATATTGCTCCTCCCTTGAAATGCTGTCGATGAGCGAATTTTGAACCTTGGCCGACAGTTTTTTGTCGGAAAGGATACGCTCAATCAACTGCATGGTCTCATCCTTTCGTTTCTCGTTCAAGTGGTATTTTGCATCGGCAAGCATTTTACCCGTTCGGGCAATGTACACGCCAAGGCTAATCATCCGTTCCACTATTTCCTGCGGGTTGTCGCTCACGGTTATCTCGGAATAGGACTGGATTTCCTTTGCCTCCGAATAGAGATTGTCGTATGTCGTGATACAGTCAAGCATAAAAAATCATTTATTCTTATTGGCCTTCTTTTGTTCTCTCTTTTTGGCTGCGCATGACTTTGAACAGCACACTCCCCAGCCGCGCTTTACGTTCCTGTTGTCGGCATCGTATTCTTTGCCGCAGTGTTCACATTTCCTTTTTATATTCATGATTAAAATGGTGTTTTATTGAAATTCATAACCAGTCCCTTATCTGCTACATGGGTTGTTTTGCCCGTCGCTTTCCGCACGCCTTCCTG
>JAISFI010000412.1 GCA_031263685.1 Dysgonamonadaceae bacterium
ATCGTGATGCTGCCCGTTCCTTCGGCTGCGGAAAGCGGTATTTTCCGGATCACCCGACCCGAAGCGCCGGTGATGACCATCTGCGCCTGCTGGCCGGTTGGCGGCAGGGTATAGCGGATAACGGTCGACTGATGGAACGGATTGGGAATGTTCTGTTGCAGGGATGCGCCGCTGCTTGCTGCATCCTGCAATCCGGACGCCGGTTCGAGGGCGTTTTTGCTTCGCAACGCGCCCGATTCGGTCCCTTCTCCCAGCAGGCCGGAAACCAGTTCGGTCAATTCATTGATTTGCGCTTGCATCTGATCGTTTTGCAATTGCACCTGCGCCTGTAGTTGATCGTTCTGCGCCTGCAGCCGGTCGTTTTGCTCGCTGAGTTCCTGTACGGCTTTCACCAGAGGAACGACAAACTCCGCATACCGCAATCCGTAGATGCCGGTTTCGTCCACATCCACGCCGCTGAAATCGTAACCGATGCTTTGGGCAACCTTTTCCACATCCTGCGCCACGAAACCGGTCTGTACCTGCTTTTCTTTAGCCTCCCTTCCCTTTTTCTCGATGTCGATCAATTCCTGAGGCAGTTCATCCTCGCCGGGCCTTTTCTTCCGGTCGATTTTCAGCAGGCCATCTACGGCGTCCAGATCGAGGTGGTAGGTAACCGGTTGCAGGAGGTTGATAAAAGCAAGTCCCGGCACGTCCGTCCGGATATTTTTCTTGGCCCGTCCATCCGAGAGATTGGTCCATCCAACATAACCGCCGATGCTGCTAACGCTGCTGTTGCCGATCCTTACCTGGTTGCTTGATGTGGTTATTGCACCATAGCCAATGGCTGTAGTACTGTTTAAATTGTTGGTATTGGGGTTTGCAGCATAACCAATAGCAGTATTATAACTGCCCGTTTTATTGTCGGAAAGTGCCAAGTATCCAATCGCTGTATTAATATTGCCCGTTGTATTGTTGCGAAGCACGGAGTTTCCAATGGCGGTATTGCAGATGCCCGTTGTATTGAAGTAAAGCGCCTGGTATCCACCAGCTATATTGGCGCCGCCCGTTGTATTGGAATAAAGCGCCTGGTATCCAGTGGCTGTATTCTGGTTGCCCGTTGTATTGGAGTAGAGCGCGTTGTATCCAAAAGATACGTTGGTCTTTCCCGAGGTTCCCGTAGATCCGGCCAAAACGCCGTTCACCTTCAATGTAATGGGAACGGTACTGGTATCGGAAATCAAACTTCCTCCCAAATAAAGATTTTTGATAACACGGGTATTCCCTGTCGCATCAACTTTAAGCTGAGCCGACACATTCGCTGCAAAAGCGAAAAACAGAACTACTAAAATTAATTTTTTCATGATGACTTTTTTATTTTTTGATTTCAAATTCCGACCCTAACTCTACTTCAAAATCGCTGATGATATTCACCCCGCCTGCGGCGTCAAGCGTGAGCTTGGCGCCATTTTGAACGGTTACGTTTTGGACGTTGATATTGCCGCAACTGATTACAATTCTATCTGTTGTTACATTTTGATTAGTGAAGTTTGTAGTATATGTAACAATATTACTATCAATCAGTCCATGTTCATTAAAGCAAGAATATATTTGGCACAAATGTTCTCCTGCGAACAAATTTAAGTCAGCCATAATAAATGCAGTAGCGGCATCCCTCAAAGAAGGTGATTGCCCCCAAATCAAATGTGTTTCTAAAAATAATCGATCGGTAACATTACGGCCTAAATTACTCCAAATTTTCATAAGAGCGGAACTCCAAATTTGTCCCCCGCTATGACCCGGAACATAATTTGTTGGATATACCCAATTCAAATTTGCATTTCTGCCTGCCCAAAACTCATTATGCCCATCCCAATCTGCGAAAAGCCACCAATTATATGAAGATAGAGAACGTTTATATGAAACAGCCCAATAATCCGAACTCCCTTCTTTTAATGACATGGTTTCACCGACAGATGACATATTTCCGACCCCTAAATTATTTTGAATAGCATGTCCGTATTCGTGCCAGATAACATCTGCATCTTCTGCATCATCAACACCACCATCTCCAAATGCTAAATAGTTGGCGCTTGGTACATAGTGAGAATTGTCAGCGCCATTTAATCCATGAGGATCAACCTTAATGCTGTCTAATCCGCTAGCATTATATCCAAGTTCTAACATTCGTTTTCGGGCAGCATCAACGTGAAAATAACACATTATAGCCTCAAATTCGGTTTGATTTCTTGCATAGTTGAAACCAGTTACTCCACCGGAAGTTGTAATGACAGGTTGCAGATTATGCCCCATTGGATTTTCAATATCCGCAATAATGCAATTCTTTCCTTGCAATGAATAAATTCCATTTGCAAGCTTAATATTGTATAATACAGCAATCTGCAGTTGCGCATTAAGGCTTGAATTTGTAGCGTCATTATTATCTTTATAATACGAAGAGCTACCATATACCGTTTGAGCAGTATTTATCGGATTAGGATTGAATATTTTGGCATTTACATCTACATCTACAGCAATGTTTTCTGCGTGAATAATGCGTCTATTCGTTGCCGACACAAAAATCTGCCAGTCACCCATTGGTTTCATGGAAATAATATTCACTTTCCAAGCCAGTTCCAAACCGTTATCAATACTTTCGAAATAAACCAATTTCATTTTTGGAGTGCCAATAATATCACTTTTTATGTTCAAATAATCAGATGCTATTTTTAAAGCTTCATCTCCGGGAATTTCAGATTTGCTCGCAATATTCTCATATTGTACAATATTTCTGAACTCGTTCAACACGTATGTTATGGTATTTTCAGTGTTGATAAAAACAGTGAAATTGGTAGCATAGACAGGAATATTATTCATGTATTGTTGACAATACAAATATTGTCCTGACGGCGATTTTATAGTTTTGATAATCTTAATGTCTTCCAAATTACTTTTCAAGCCATAAACATCATATTTAGCAAGCAAGTACGAGTAAACCACTTCTTCCGCGGTTTTAGCGTCGGATTTGAAGTTTTCATTTCGTTTCACGCGTAACATTTTATTGTCCTTGTCGATTTTTCCAAGTTGCTCGTCAAAAATCGTTTCAATAGGCTTCAAATTGATTTTTTCAAGAGCAGAAACCTCTTGTGGTTTTTGTGCACTCATTATTGTTGTTGATAACAATAAGAAATTGAATAAAATAAGCCGTTTCATATCATTTTATTTTCTTGTAATAAAACATATAATCATCCGGATTTCCAGAATAAAAACAAACAGTGTCATTCGTTGCTTTATCCTGTTCATTACGAAAAAGCAGATTCCATCTGTCGTTTTTATCAGCAATCCAATGAGGCAGTTGGATTACAATATTTGTCCATTGGGTTTGTTCAAATTTGAATGTCCCTTTATAAAATAGGGTATCAGCAACATACGACTCGTAATTAATTGTACGGTCTTCGTTTTGTCCCGTTATTTTCAAAACAGATTTAAACTCGTTGTCTGATAATGTGCCGTGAAAGCCACCGTATGTTTTTACCCAAGTCCATTTACCTTGCAAAGTATCCATAACACAATTACATAAAGTTTCTTCTTTGGCGGAATCTTCATTTTGGGATAGTCTTTTCAGCACAACATCGCCAAACATCGGCGGATACACTGCCGCATCACTCGGTATAAAATCTTCAATCCGAATACTGTCGTTCGAATAAAAAACAACCCTGTTGCGCGTTGTCCGATCATTCCGTACAATCCGGATCGAATCGCCGGTAATGGTTTGATACGGCCACAGGTCGATCATATCGCCTTCCCGGGTTTTGGTGTAAATCGTATCACCGTCCGTAAAAGCATAGATATAACTACCCTTTTCGCTCGACAATACCCACTCGCCGGTTAATTTGCTCTTCAGCAAATCCCGTTCATGCGAGTGATCCGGTTCCTGTCTCGGCGTTACGAAATCCATGCAAGACGTAACCATGCTCAGCGCAAGTACAACAAATATTAATTTTTTTAGCGTTTTCATCACTCAACGGTCTTAATTGTTAATGAAACGTCTTTGGAATCTATTTTTTCGGCATATATAGCCCAAAAATAATGATACCCCATAGCCCCAAAGCAGTAGGTACATTTTTTGACTTCCACCTCATATTGATACAGGGACGTACCAAAACACGCTAAAAGTTGTTGAGAGAGGATTTCATCCGAAACGGAAGACGTAACTATTTTACCTCCAACAACAGAATAATGATCCCAGTCAAACTCCATCCACATATCGGGATATTCGCTAAAACCTTGAAGTTTTACCATGTCTTCCCGATGGTTGATAACCATCAGCGTATTGCTCCTACTATTTCCCAACAATGGGTTACTGCCGGAGAATACATCATCCAGCCTGCTTTTCTGCTCATTTGACGGTGCGGTCGGCGTTACTTGCTCCCACAGGCAAGCGGGGGTTCCATCGCTAAAATGCTTGTTCAGGTTCAGAATAACCTCCTGCGCGTTTATTTTATCCGTAATTAAAATAACGTGCCAACCTTCCGCTACGGCATACATATTCAATTCGATATCAACCATTAAGTACAATAGATTATCCTCGAATAGAAGTTCTTTCGAAATATTGGCTACTCCATTGGTGGTACCGCCGAAAGCGACTAAAAGCGTTTTTGTCGAAAAGTCTATTTCCGGACGATCCCCGCAAGTAAAGATGTTTGCCCATTCTTCCTCGCTGTTCACCACATAAACCGAATCGTGTTGCA
>JAISFI010000299.1 GCA_031263685.1 Dysgonamonadaceae bacterium
TAACGGTAAAATCCAACGCTTTATCGCCAATAATTTTGGTATCAGAAACAGAGATTTTTTTCTTTATCGTTTGCAGGTTTATTTTTCTCCGGCACCTCAAAAAAAGATTTAGCCAAAAATCCGCAAAACACTTGCATTTTACTTTTTTTTTACTACCTTTGCGCCCGGTTTTTATCATTAGGAACTCAGCGAGAAAAATTAAATATATGAAAATTAGTGCTTTAACTCGTCAAAGACAGACGAAATTGAATAGCACACCACAAACATGCGAATCTCTAACAATAATATTATAACATTATGAAACAGCCGCACTCTCTATTGGCGAGCACAGACTGGATATCACAACAGTATGGCGTTAGCACTCTCTTGCAAGACACGTATTCCACCATCTTCGAGAAAATTCGGACTGTAACTTAAATTCGTTTTATTCGAGTTTCTAAAAGCATTTTAGACGCCCTATTGTCCGACAGAGTACCTTATTAATCGTTCGCCTGTTCATTACAGCGATAT
Source organism: Dysgonamonadaceae bacterium (assembly GCA_031263685.1). Taxonomy (GTDB): domain Bacteria; phylum Bacteroidota; class Bacteroidia; order Bacteroidales; family Azobacteroidaceae; genus JAISFI01. The sequence continues at coordinate 511 of JAISFI010000299.1, forward strand.
TAACACTACAAATTAATAGAATTTTTTATTTAATAATTGGTTATGAAACAAACTAACTTGTATCTCACAGTACGAAAAAACCGGTGCCACGCTCTTCAGAGTCTGCAGTACACCATTTTTCCTTTTTCCTCTTGCTTTCCGGTTCTCAATAGATATTCCGGACTCAGACGAAGCTTTTTATGTGTAATGATGTGTTTGATCACCGCCTTCCAGTTGAAAGCTCAAACAAATGCAGTTTGGACACAATATCCATCTTTCAGCAATCTTAATATCGGGATTCTCAGTGAAGACGATACGCTGCACATCCGGTTTTCCATCAGTACGTCCACTCCGGAGGAGGAAGCGCTCCAATCGAAATCCGTAAAAATGACATTACCTGCAGGCGTAACAATAGTCGGCGTTAGCGATGGCATTGGCAGTATGGGAGGAAGTATTGTTCCCGGAAAGATTAACTCTGTGGGACAGGAATGGCAAATCCCCATCACTTCCATGTCTTACAATACGGAAGTATATCTGAAAGTAACGCTCAGCGCGAGCGATTGCAACGCTATGACCGGATCAAGCAATGTGTATATAGCCGTTTTATCCGACGAAACTCCCGTGATCACAGCTTTCGCAACATTGATAGTTGTAAGGCCTGACATCATTGCTGCTCCCATTCTGGAAAACTCGCCGACGTTAACGGATATCTCACAATCTTTCACCTACGAAATTACCCTGGGTGTATCCAATGGCGTTAGCGCCCAATCGATGAAAATAACGATTGCCAAAGACCAGTTCACGACGCTTTCCAATATTAAATTGGGGACTACGCCCATTACGCCGGTTGAAACCACTCCTACTTCAGTAGTGCTGGATTTAACGAAAGACATCGTAGGCGCTACTCCCATCAGCGCCGCAAATCCCCGGAAATTGTGGTTTACTGCACGGTCGACCGTACGAGGCGTCCGCAAAATTTCGGCAACTTCTGTTTATCCGTTGGAAAACGCCTGCATCACCAAGAACAATCTCTTTAATCTTACGCTTTCCTATGCAACCGTTTCCGGATCCGGGACAATAAGTCATAACCCTATAAATCGCATGGAAACTCACCCGAGAACGTCAGTTCCATTGCCTTCTGCCGAAGATGGTACTACCAAATTTTATGTGGAAGCGCCAAGAGAAAACACAGGCGATGCTCCTCTCTATATTTTGAATATGGCCACAGAAGTGCGTGGAGAGGGAGACTGGAACGGGAGAGGTTTTGGGTACATATCCTATTTAGACACCATTTACTATAAAATTGGAAATGGTGCAGTCAAAGCGATCGATCCGTCGGGATATGTCTATCCTGATGGCTATGATTTGGCGGCTTCATCACCCAATTACTATAAAAATCTTCGGAACGATAATCCTTTCACGTTGATCACTCCCAAAAAAATCAGAGTGGAGTATCGATTACCGGAAGTAGTCCCCGGAAAGACGAAATTTATCATATATACTCCTGTTCGGATGGGAAAGATTTTTGACAATGCACCCTGGACAGAAAACGATCCGGTCAGGGGAGTTGATGTTATCGGACTTGCTACTCCGCTGAACAGGGTAAATGGAGTTCATCAAACACTGGCAAGCATGAACAATCCGTCTGCTCCCCTGTCGTATGATGCCAATGGCGTAGAGATTACTACCAATGAGGGGTTTCCGGATAATGGAATGTGGATTCGTACTTCTTATTTTCATAGCAGCATAGCCGACATGCTTATTAAAACCGGAAATAAAGGCGAAGTTACTATCCCCTTTATGGTAATGAATTCTGAAGGAAATAAATACAACTCAACTTTTTATATTCAAACACCGGAATGGCTGGAAATAGATTCTCTAAGCTTTGGAGGTACATCAACTGCGATAAATACTGTTACCAAAGGAAAGTACTTCGATTCAACACGTAATACCTACTATTTTAACATCAAAAAACAGGATGGAGAAGCACCGCTCTTTGTTCGATATAAGCCTAAACCGAATGGAACAGGTTCCGACCAATACGACTATCAAAACAAAAATGCAGTGGCCTCCATTCGTTACTGGGTAGACTGGGACCTGGGATATGGGAAAACCGGTGAGGCGAAGAACGTTAACCCTGTTTGGGATTATTTTCTCAAAAACATTCAGCAGGTAACCTATTTCATCAAACAGGAGGCGATAACCATGAACAGCATGAGTCTGGAACGCCAAACACGGGGATTGAAGGTAAAAGGTACCTCTGCCACGCTCGAACGTACTCCTGTCAATGGAACGACCGTGGCCGCTGTCAATGACACCATCGACCACCATGCCTATCTTCCTGGAGATATAGGACATATCAAAATAAACGCTAAGGTATTGGGCAGTGATTACAAGTATTTATACCTGCTGGTTCGCTCCGATTCTTTGAATAATCGATTTGATTTAGCCTTGAAAAACGGAAGCAATGCCTTACTTGCTTTTGTGAATGTAAACAAAACTACGACGATTTTTGCCGATGAAATACAGCAGTCAGGAGACAGCGCTTGTATCCGATTTCCGTATTCTGGCGGAACTTCCTTTCCCAACAATGCCACACTGGACATAACGCTTCCTTTCAAAGCGAAAACGATGGGACATCCCGCGCTGTTTCAGGTTGGAGCAGAAGCTTATGTGACGAAAACGCAGATTTCCAACTCGCTGTCTCCCGGAACAGACCGGTACGGACAGGAATACTTAACGGAACAGTGGCAGATAACCTATGCGGCAGCGTCGCCCGGTATTTTCACCAGTTCTTCCAGATCTGTAACCTTTGCCGATGGAACAGCGAAAGAATATAAAACCATGCTTTATGATGACGGTATTGAAGCCAATGGACATGCTTTTCCGAATGAATACCGTCCCTACAAGTTCCCTGCACGCCTGGAGATAGACATGCCGGCAGGAATAAGAGCCACTCAACTAAAAATCGGTACTTCCGACAATGTAGATGAAACATCAGACGGTAAGGATTTGATATATCCCAGTCCGGACAATGTAAGTTCGAACAGTGATAATACCATTACTACCTACACTTATGATATAGCTTCAAAAGTTGATTTCAATATCAGCAAATATACCGGTACCTATTCCTCCGGAAAATGGATTGTGCCGGACGACTTGTATTCTATTCTTTTTTATCCAACCATGCATGCTTTACCCACAGCGCCAAACAGCGGAAGTATCAAGATGCGACTCTATTTCAAAGACCGGCTGGATAATTTTGCCACAGTAACGGATGCCGCAGATTCCGCAAACATTTCATTTGTAAACAATTCCCTGCGATCTCAACTAACGGTTCCAAACGATATGTTTACCGTATATGATTACGAAGTAAGCGTTCCGTCGGTGATTGCGGGAATTGAGTCTTCGACAACCCATTCGGGAAAGCGCAAAGCATGGTTATATATTGAAGGTAATGTCCGGAATATCCGTCTGCAAACCAAATCCGGAACTCCCCGAACCATCAATGCGATCGACAATGGACACTGGATTCAGTTGGACGACTTAACGGTTAATACGCCCGCCGATTATACCCTGAACTATACCCTGAACAGTATGAAAACCTCAGGTGATAGCGTACGTGTGTATCTGATTGCCAACTTCAAAGGCGACACATGGACGCCGACTACGAGCGCGCCCGTTGTTGTAAACGATGAAACCCATTTCGGAGGAAGTAAAATCATCGTCACTACGCCATCGACCAATTCCGGGATTTATGGATCTTTCTCCTCCGTTCCGGACACGCAAGTCGCATACGACAAAGAATACACCATAGAAATCAGCGCCAACCAAACCGGCGAAGCCGTTCTGATTAATCCGGCAATAACCCTGACCGTTCCTGCCGGACAGGTATTGCAAACAGCAGCAGGAAAGTGCCAGTACCAGGATGCCACCGGTAATTGGATCAATATACTGTCTGACGCGTTATCTTATGCAAGTCAGAATAATTCATATACCATCAACAGTTCCGCATTTAACAGTGCCGGCGACTTCGTACTGTACAGACAAACCAGCGGTAAGCTCTGTACCTTGAAAATTCGTTTAACATTCAAACCTTCATGTGAGACTCCGTTGACCGGCTTCAATTACTACGTTTCTTTCGATGGAAAAAATCTTCTGGGCGATGCGGTCGAAGGAATGGTTGATGTGAATTCTAAAAGAATCGATCCACTCATCAATACCAATTATAATTTCACGACCTCCATCCATCTGCCCAACGGCACAGCCTTTGGAGGAAACCGTAAGCGCGACACGTTGATGGTGACTGTAAATAAATATAATGGTGACACGCAGGATATTTCTCCGACCGATTCCCTGGAAATCAAACTCCCCCGGTGGCTGAACATAACCGGAAAAATCACGATGACATGCGCAGATTTAAGTGAATTAAACGGCGAAGTGGAT
>JAISFI010000047.1 GCA_031263685.1 Dysgonamonadaceae bacterium
ATCGGGCGTTTTAATCAGTCCCATGAGCGTGGCGTACCCGCCGTGGCTGCCGCCGTAAATCGCAATTTTATCCGTATCAATCCAGCCTTGCGCAATGGCATATTTTACGCCGTCTTCCACGTCGTCCATCGCTTTGCGTCCGACTTGCTTAAATCCGGCGCGCAGAAATTCTTTTCCGTAACCGCCCGAAATGCGGAAGTTCACTTGCAAGGTAGCGTATCCCCGACTGGCAAACAGTTGTGATTCGGGATTGAAGCCCCACGAATCGCGAATGCCTTGCGGTCCTCCGTGCGGATTGACAATCAAGGGTACTTTCTTGCCTTCCAAAGCGGCTTGGGGCAAGGTGATATAGCCGTGGATAGTCAGCCCGTCGCGACTCTTGAAGGTTATCGGACGCATTTCCGCCATGTCTTTTTCTTTCAGTTGCGGCATCAAATCGTATAACAGGGTGAATTTTTTGGTTTTTACATCGTATTGATAGTATGTACCGTACAACTTGTCGCTCTGGACGATTACCAGGAACGTGTTTTCATCGTCATCGAAATCAACTACATAGCTTTCTTTTCCTTTAAATTCCTTTTCCATGCGGCTATGCAAGTCCTTGTAAAATTTGCTGACAGGGATAATCACGCTTTTTTCGCCTTCGTACGAGAAATAATCTACTTCGTAATTGCGCTTGCGTGAGAGCGATATGCCCGTAGCATCGAAATCGGGATTGGAGAATACTTCCTTTACAACTTTGTCGTTTTTGAAATCGTAAAGCACAATATGCGCCTTGTCGTTGTCGAGATTGGTTACAACATACGCTTCGTCTTTGTTTGCGGATGCATAGTTGAACGCGACGATACCAAATGAATCGTACCATTTTGCCCGTTTTACCAATTTAAATTCGCCGGTGGACAAGTCTTTGTAATACAGTTCCGTTTCGACGCCGTTCAGCAATTTCGCATAAGCGCGCAATTCGCCGTCCTTGTCGAAATCGAAGCCCTGTATCGGATTTTCGATGTCCGTGTTTTCAAAGAGCTGTTCCATTTCGCCCGTGACTACATTCAGCTTGTACGGCTCAAAAACCTGCTTGTTGTTTTTGTTCATCTCAATGATGATATAGTCCTTTTGTTCTTTCAGCATGTTGCTGATACCGGCTCTCACACCGTCGAAAGGAGTGAGGTCGAGCGTGTTACTGCCGTCAATATTGGTTGCGTAGATGTGGTAGTTTTCGTTGCCGCCTTTGTCCATAACATATACCAGGCGTTCGTCGTTTATCCAGCCGTAACCCCGGACAAGTTCTTCTTTTTCTTCGATAATCCGTTGCGTTTTACCGGTAGCAATCTCTTTGACAAATACATGCCGCTTGTTGTTTTCGTCTTTTTCGCGGTACGACATGTATTTCCCGTTTGGAGACAACTGGAAGGAAGAGGCTTTCGGTCGGGCGAAATAGTCTTCTACTTTATACTTGAAATCGCCTTTATCGAGTGCAATCAACTGGGCGAGTTCTTCTTCCGTGGAAGGAAGCGAAGCGTCGCCAGGCAATTTGCTTTCAAATTTAGCTAAAGTCAAAGGCAAAGACATGCCGCTTTGTTCAAAAATTCCTTCAATCGTTTCTCCGGATAATGTTCCCTTGTACGACAATTGCATTTGTGACAAAGAAAGCGTCACACGGTTGTCTTCAAATTCCACCGCATCAAGCGGAATGCCGACAATTCCCTGCATGGGAACATCCAGCGTAGCGGAATAAGCGCCATCGGATTCGCTAATGTGGAGAATGGCTTCCAATTCGATACCCTGTACGTCTAACGTACCTTTCCAATCACCTGTAATTTGTGCGTTTACTGTCATCGTGGTTAATAATAAACCGATTATTAAAAATAATTTTCCTGTTCTCATATATTTCTAATTTTTTAATTTTTCTCTGCTCATTAGCTTTCTATTTGTGCTGCAAAGATATTGTTTTTTTCTTATTTTATTCTAGTAAGAGTTCATTCAAGAAACCGTATTTTACTTCTTCATTGGGAAAGCCCAAGGTATATTCGTCCAAAACAGTATCGTATGCCTTGATTGTCAAATAACCGCTCTGATAAAGCAATGGCACGAGGTTTTGATTTTCAAATCGATAATCCATCACCAAATTATTTCGGGCACGAAATTTGCTTCCAATTCTGCCTGTGTAATGCCGCAGATTCCGGAAAAACGCTTATCCAGGCTTATATCTACAAGCTGATTCAAATCGCTGAAAAAACTGTTTTCACGCAGTTTCTCAAAATCCTGTATGCCGACCGGCATTTTTCTTACTGTATTCATAGTCAATAACAAATTGCAATTTTACAAGTGCAAATGTACATGAATTTCTTGTGAATTACTCATAAACAGGATAAAATATTGTGGATTCGGACAGGGGGAACGGTCGCTCTGTTGTACACAACAGTCGCTCTGTTGTACACAACGGTCACTCTGTTGTGCACAACGGTCACTCTGTTGTGCACAACAGTCGCTCTGTTGTGCACAACGGTCACTCTGTTGTACACAACGGTCGCTCTGTTGTACACAACGATCACTCTGTTGTACAGAATGGTCGCTCCGTTCTACAGGATGCAAGAAAATAATTACAAATTAAATCTTTATGCGCGTCCGCCAACTTTTAACTTTTAGTTCTTAACTTTTAGTTTTTCGCATCTGTGTGTAATTGAAAAATTTCATGTACTTTTGCGCTTGATACGAATTAATCAATATTATGGCGACGAAGGCATCCAAAGATCATGCGGGACAAAGAAATACAAAACAGGATCGGGGAAATACCTCTACAATCATAGAATTTTTCCGGAATGAAGTTACCCAATTTATATTGGGACTGATCATTTTCATGTTCACTGTTTACGGTGGACTGGCTGTGGTTTCTTTCCTTTTCTCCGGATCGGCAGATCAAAGCAAAGTGGAAAATCTATCCTTTTTTCATCGTGGAAATGTAGAAGGAATCGAAAACTGGACGGGCAGTAGAGGCGCGTGCCTCAGCAATCTGTTGGTCAACGAATGTTTTGGAGTGCCTGTTCTGTTTATGATTTTCTTCATTGCCTGTGTCGGACTTAAATTGATGCATGTCAAAAAAATATACCTTATACGCCGGTTTATTTTTTGTACGTTGGCCATGATTTGGAGTTCTACCGCCCTGGAATTTTTTACGCACGGATTTGTGCGACCTTTCTACTTTGGCGGAAAATCCGGAACTGTTATTTCCGAATTATTGAAAATTAACTTCGGCTATTCCGGAACAGTGCTCTTTTTACTGACAACGCTTATCATTATGATGATATTTGTCAGCGCCCGCACGATTCCTTTCTTCCGGAAGTTATTCAATGTCAGGGCTAAAATCCGGTTTTCCGGTAAAGCCAAAAAAGAAACGGAAAAAACCGGAAATGACGATATTGAAGACGAAACCGAACTGTTGGACATGGAATATCCGAACGAACAGCCGAATATACTGGTCGAAGATAAGGGAAAGGATGGCCGGCCTCTCATCGAAGCCTCAACAGAAGCATTGGAAGTAGTAATTCCTCCGGAAGAAGAAATGTATATTCCCGAGGAGAAGGAGGAGAAAGAGGCGAGAGAGCGGCCTGTTTCCACCTATGACGATGACGACGAAGAGGACATGGGCGATTTGGAAACGCTGGAAGCATACGATCCCCGTTTAGATCTTTCCAACTATAAATTCCCCGGAATAGATTTGCTGAAGAAATACGATTCCGGCGGAAAAATCGTAGATATGGAGGAACAGAACGACAATAAAAACCGCATCATTACAACCCTGGAGCATTACGGCATCAAAATAAAATCTATCAAGGCAACTGTCGGTCCAACCATCACCCTGTACGAAATCGTCCCGGAAGATGGTATCCGAATCTCCAAAATCCGTAACCTGGAAGACGACATTGCTATGAGCCTTTCCGCACTGGGTATTCGTATCATTGCGCCCATGCCGGGAAAGGGAACCATCGGTATTGAAGTCCCCAACAAAGATCCGCAAATCGTTTCCATGCAGTCGATTATCGCCTCGAAAAAGTTTCAGGAGTCAGCGCTCGACTTGCCCGTTGCCATCGGAAAGACGATTACGAATGAGATTTTTATGGTCGACCTCTGTAAAATGCCCCACCTGCTCGTTGCCGGCGCCACGGGGCAGGGGAAATCGGTTGGACTGAACGCCGTGATTACCTCGCTCCTGTACAAAAAGCATCCTGCCGAATTAAAATTCGTATTAGTCGATCCCAAGATGGTGGAATTTAACATCTACTCCGTCATCGAAAAGCATTTTCTCGCCAAATTGCCGGATACCGACAAAGCCATCATCACGGATTTTACGAAAGTAATTCACACGCTCAATTCCCTCACCAAGGAGATGGACGATCGCTACGATCTCCTGATGAATGCCGGCGTCAGAAACATCAAGGAATACAACGATAAATTCATTAACCGGCGGCTGAATCCGCTGAAAGGCCACAAATACATGCCCTATATCGTGGTTGTAATCGACGAGTTCGGCGACCTGATCATGACTGCCGGAAAAGAAATCGAGCTTCCCATTGCCCGTATTGCTCAAAAAGCCCGCGCCATAGGCATACACATGGTCATTGCCACGCAGCGCCCAACTACCAATATTATTACCGGTACCATCAAGGCGAATTTCCCGGCGCGTATTGCTTTCCGGGTAACGTCCATGATCGATTCCCGCACCATACTGGACGCTCCGGGCGCCAATCAGTTGATTGGGCGGGGCGACCTGCTGTTTTATCAGGGCAGTGATATGGTGCGCGTACAGTGCGCTTTTGTCGATACGCCGGAAGTGGAACAAATCTCGAAATTTATCGAAAGACAACAGGCGTATCCCAGCGCATTCTTCCTGCCCGAATATACCGGAGAAGACGGAGACAACAAGTCCGATTCGGCAGATTTGCTGGCCGACAAGGATTCCATGTTTGAAGAATCCGCCCGTCTGATTGTCATTCATCAGCAAGGCTCTACGTCCTTGATACAGCGGAAGTTTTCTATCGGATACAACCGGGCGGGACGTATCATGGATCAATTGGAGGCTGCCGGTATCGTCGGCCCGTTTCAGGGAAGCAAAGCCCGACAGGTACTGGTTCCGGACGAGTATCATCTGGAACAGATTTTGAACAATTTATAACACATAACCGTTTATTAAAAATGAAACATTCATCCGTATCCGGCGCATTTCTATTCTTCCTGATGTTATGCTGCACATATTTTCAGGCTTTTTCTCAAAAAGACGTCACAGCTAAAGATTTGCTGGATAAATCTTCCGAAACATTCACCCGGTCTGCCGGCATATCCGCATTTTTCACCTTCAACATTAAAAACGTGAGAGCTAAAACGGCGGAAAGTTTCGACGGAACAATCCTCATGAAAGGTGATAAATTTTTCCTGTCTACTCCGGAAACAGATGCCTGGTTTGATGGAAAAACCCAATGGGTATATCTCAAAAGTAATCAGGAAGTGAATATCAGCGAGCCGACAAAAGAGGAATTACAGTTGATGACTCCCGCTATCCTGTTTAGCATCTACAAAAAAGGTTTCAACTGCAAGTATGTCGGCGAACGAACGGACATCAAAGGTTTTCCGGTATACGAACTGGAACTGATTCCGCAGAAAAAAGCAGATATAAAGAAGATTATCATCCAAATCGACAAAAAAAACAATCTGCCCGTATCTATCGTTATCCTCAATAAAAACGAAATTAACAACAATATTTATATCAACAAATATCAAACCGGACAAAACTACTCCGACGACACTTTTGTTTTCGACAGGAAAAAATATCCGGGAGCAGAAATCATTGATTTAAGATGACAACAATGAACATAGAAAAAACAAAATGCCTGATCATCGGATCGGGACCAGCCGGGTTTACGGCGGCTATTTACGCTTCCCGCGCCAATCTCTCACCGGTTTTGTACGAAGGTTTGCAACCGGGAGGACAATTGACAACTACTACCGATATAGAGAATTTTCCAGGTTATTCCGCTGGAGTTTCCGGTACTCAGTTAATGGAAGATCTTCGTCAACAAGCCGTTAAATTCGGAGCAGACATAAGAAGCGGTATCGCAACAGCCGCCGATTTGTCAAGTCGCCCTTTCCATATCACTATCGACGAAGATAAAATAATCGCTACCGAAACCCTGATCATCGCTACCGGTGCGACTGCTAAATACTTGGGACTGCCGGACGAAAAGAAATATGCCGGCCTCGGCGTTTCTGCCTGTGCAACGTGCGACGGTTTTTTCTACCGAAAAAAATCAGTGGCCGTCGTAGGCGGCGGCGATACAGCCTGCGAAGAAGCTATTTACCTTTCCGGATTGGCTTCGAAAGTCTATCTGATTGTTCGTAAGCCTTACCTGAAAGCATCCAAAATTATGCAGGCGAGGATTGAGAAAAACACTAAAATAGAAGTGCTGTTCGAGCATAATACTCTTGGACTGTTCGGAGAAAATGGCGTAGAAGGTGTTCGTCTCGTAAAAAGAGCCGGTTCTCCGGAAGCAAAAGAATATGACCTGCCGATAGATGGATTTTTCTTAGCCATTGGCCATACGCCCAATTCCAGCCTCTTCGCCTCTTGTCTGGATACCGATGCCACCGGTTACATCAAAACCGTACCGGGCACTCCCAAAACAGGTATACCCGGAATATACGCCGCAGGCGACGTGGCCGATCCTGTTTATCGCCAGGCTATTACGGCAGCCGCATCCGGCTGTCAGGCTGCGATTGAGGTGGAAAGGTTTCTTTCTTTGAATGGGTTGATTAAATAAGAGCAGGCAAAGCGCGAGTAAGCATAAAATCTTCTATTAATTCAGCCATCCTTCAGGGTTCAACTTTGTCTTCTCTTTCCATAATTCAAAATGCAGGATTGTTGTATTCCCATTTTCCGAATCCGTGAATATCTTGCCAATACTTTGTCCGGTAGATACTTTGGAGCCGGATTTCACATAAACATCTTTCAGGTTGGAATACACCGTCAGGTAATTTCCATGACGAATGATAATCGAATTATTATAGCCCGGAACAACAAATACGCTGGTAACAACACCGGAAAATACAGCGCGGGCTTCAGTACCCGGCATCGTTTGAATATCAATGCCATTATTGGTCAACGTAACATATTTTAAATCCTGATGTTTCATCGTACCAAAATGACTGATAATTTTATATTCTCCTTTCAGCGGGAAAGGAAGCATTCCTTTATTGTTGGAAAAGTTAGCCGACAATGAACGTTCTTCTTTTGTCATTGCGTAACCGCCGGTTGTTTCGGCAACGCGATTCTCCGAAGTACTTAGGGGTTTACCCTGGGCTTTCGCTTTTTTCTCGGCCGCTTTACGTTCCCGTTCCGCACGTTCTATTTCAGTGGCTATTGCTTTTTCTATCTGTCGATTGAGCGTTTCCGCCTGTTTTTGCTTTTTTGTCAAGTCTGTTTGCAGCGCTTTTTCTTTTTTCTGCAAACCGGCAACTTCTTGCTGTTTTGCCACTTCTTCTTTTCGCAAAATGGATTGTTGCGTTTCTTCTTCCTTCAGCAATCGCAATTTATTGGCTCTACCCTGCTTCAGCAGCGTTTTTTGCCGCTCCAGTTCGGTTTGTTTGGAAATAATTTCTTTAGCCTGTATTTTCAGCCATACTGAGTATTCTTTCAGGTAGCGAATTCGACGGTATAACTGAGAAAAATTTTCCGCAGCAAGTACAAATAAAATCTTATCCTGCACTTTCTTGTTCGTTTGCATTTTTTGCATAGAAACGGCATATTTTTTCTTTTTAGACGAAAGATCTTTTTCCAGCGACAGAATCTTCGATTCCGTGGATTTCAAA
>JAISFI010000064.1 GCA_031263685.1 Dysgonamonadaceae bacterium
ATTTATTTAACAAAAATAATTTGGAGGTTACGAATAATTTCGTAACACACACACACACACACACACACACACACACACACACACACACACACACACACACACATCTATATTAAGGTGTAAATCCTATTTACAAAGGCCGATAAGCATATCGGGGAAAGAACAAAACTACCGCAGTCTTTATTTATTTTTAACGTTTCAATCAAGTATTTTCTGGATTGCTTCAGGCTACGCCTTCGCAATGACGTGTAGAGAGCATCGTCATTGCGAAGGCGACAGCCTGAAGCAATCCAGGAATTATCCTTACAGCAAAGTCATTACATATCACAATTATTTTATTCACAACTCACAAATCAAAAAAAATGAATAACAAAACACATTGCAAATTGAGTTACTTTATTCTCTTCGGTTTATTGTGGAGCGTGCTTCTTCCGCTTCAAAGCCGCACGCCCGGACTGTACAAGTCCGGCGCCGACTACCAACATTCATCGAGTGGGCTGTCCGGTTCGGAAAACCGCTCCGCCTCAGTATTAAATGAGCCGTCCATTCTGAAAGGAAGCACACCCTCCGGGCTTTTTTCTTCCGAGAAAAGCACACTCACAGAAAGACCGGAAGGCAATGGCATTGCCCTGGGAACGCCTGTCGGTGAGGCCAATCTCCTGCTGGCCGTATGCATCATCCTTTACGGCCTCTTTATCAAGTACAAGAAATCGTTTAAAATCTCAAAAAAAAGAAGCCCTATGAAACGCTTACTTAAAACACATCATGCTCCAACCTTTGTTTTCCTTTTGACAAGCGTATGCCTGTCGTTCACAGGAAATGTACACGCACAAGTCCTTAACTGGGGAACAGGCGAGGAAACATCATCGGCCGGAAACATCCAGGTAGGATCGTCGGAACGCAGCTATGTCGAATTTTGTTTCTACGTGAACCAGGCAGCCGGCATTTCAAATATGGTGGTAGATGTAGTTCTTCCCTATACAAATGAAGCTTTTGATTTAAGTACTGTCCAGAGTATGAAAGGCCTCGAATTGGGAACTCCGACACTGCAGGCAGACAACCGTACTTTGCGGTTTCCGACTGTGGCAAATGTGGCACAGAATACCGTGATTCATTACCGCGTAGCCCGTTATTCGAGAACGCAGCCGAATACTTACTACAATCCGGCAAATGCGTATAATGTAACCCTCAATGTAAGAGGAGGCAACATTACTCAAGTTACTAAAACACTCCCTTTCTATTACCGTTACGCCAAATTGCAGTTGATAGACCCTGCAAACATACCCGCTACCCAAACACCGGGTTTGCAAATGAACTTCGGCAATAATCATGGAGGCGAGACGCCGAACCCAAGTTCGCTGAAGTTTCAATTCCGGCTGCAGTGTACAGATGGCGCAGTAGATTCTGCAAGCATCGTATTTTCTTATCTGCATGATGCCATTAGATGGGAAAACTGGAGAATAGACGGCCGTCCGATCCCAGCCGATCAAATCACAACAGCGCCCGTTAACGAATCAACCTCCTGTACTGTTAAAATCAGAAAAGAGGATTTTCCTTTGGGAAACGGCATTGCCGCCGGTGAATCTGTTCCGATAACCGTCGATGTCGTCAAAGCCGGTTGCGGATCACTGCGGGTCGATTACCTGACCACATGGACAGTACCGGCGACCAACACCAATATCAAGACACAGGCAGATGTAAGTTCACATGCCAGTGCAATCGCTCCTGTAACGCCGATCACGTTCACGGCCAGTCCGGGAAGTGGACTGAAGCCTATATTGGAATACGTGACCGAAGTGAAAGGAGTGTCTTCCGGTATTGAATTTATATACGATTCGACCGGTAAACGCTGTGAAGACGGAAGCTTGAGTGAAGTCGCCATTCGCATCGCCAATACCGGTGCCGGAGAAGCCAGAAATGTACGGGTACAAATCGCTCAACTCCAATTTAGTATTCTTGATACCTCTACCATTAACATTAAAATTGGAAAAAATACCCCTGTCTGGGAAAGGCCTCAGTTGATAACCGTAACTGACCGGATAGGTACGGGAATGGCGACTAATCCGATCTACCATTCGATGCCAAGAGTTGCTGCTATAGATATCTCTCAGCCCATTCCCGATGGAGATACTCTTTATATATCTTGCCAGTATCGAGCGCTTTGCGATCTTTTCATATATCAGCCGAACGTTTCCAATCCCGGTCTATACTATCATAATGTCGGTACAAGTTCCACCGTGTTGTACTATACCGATGCCTGCGGAGAAAACGCTGTAATTAATGGCGCCATATCAGGAAACCGGTATCCTCCCGGTGCCGCTTACATAAGGATTCATTCGTATAACACTTTGCTAAGTTTTGAAGAAGCCGATCAGACAAAAACATATTCCATGCGCATCAACGACGGTCACCTGAGTGCAACTTCTGTTTCAGCTACCGATTCCTGTAAAAACGTGTTTCAGTTGAAACTGCCTCCCGGCATTGAACTGGCAACGGAAACCAAAACAGATATTAAGGCATATAAGTTTGAGGCCGATCCGACACAAACAGACTGGCCGGTACGGTCATTGACTAAGGACGTCATTACCGGCGACACGACAGTCTATACTTTTGCATTGCACAAGATAGACCAAAAAACGACTTCAAATACCACATTCTATAATGATTACAACATTGAAATACAGCTTAAAAACGCATGTCTGGACGGAGTAACATCCGGTACCTCTACGGGTGAGATCCGTATGTTTGTTTATCCGGCAGCCAACGATTCTAATGCCGGATGTTTAGATGTCATGTTTGATGGCATACAGGTATATCCTTCGTTTTCGTACGTATGCCAAAAGGAAGGACTTACCTATACGTTCAATACTCAGCGGAGAACTATCGGCTTGACAGATGCCAACAACGACGGCATTGCAGACATACCGGTCAGTCCGGCGGATCCGGCATCCATCAACCATAATCTTTGGCTCATGGGCGACAGCATTCGCTTTACATGGACAGGCACAGTACTCTCCGAAGGAAATAAAACGCTGTATGCAGTATTATTTTCTCAACTGAATGTCGATTGGCTCTCCTTATTAGGCGATGCAAAAGTTTTAACTTTGAACGAAAATACTGGAGACTTGCAGGCTTCCTGTATCAATAAAATCTATCCGGCAGGCAATACATACGCCGATTATGCTATGCCACGTGACAGAGGCTCCTCAGTACCGCAGGAAAGATATGCCTATATATGGGAGATTACCAAAAACGACGGAGAGGCATTTACATTGGACGATGTGGTTGTTTTTGCAGTCGATGCCGTAATATTTCGAAATTACAGTAATGGCGCTAATACAGCGAGTAGCATCAGTAACTGGTTTTATGCTACGGCAACATCCCTTCTTGACGGGCTGACAACAGGAACTACCGACGACAATTATAATACCAGACTTGGCGCCATATTGGATCCCGGACAGGCAAGAAAAGGAACAGAAAAATATCCCGCTCAATTTGACGTTTTCAAGTCTTATGTTGAAATTTATAATCCGACTGGTAGCGAATATAAGTTTTCCTTTACCGGTGTTCAAAATAAAACCTCCACTGCCATTCGGATGTTTCAGACTCAACCTGCCAGCAGCAAGTATGCTATGCTTAATGAATACCGTCACTTGGGTATGGCCGATTCCATCGTGATAGAAGTACCGGAGGGTTATGAAATAAGTAATTCATTGCCATTCAGTTTGTATTATTGGAAACCAAACGGTACGAGCGACATAATGGGCACAGAGAAAAGCATCACCGCATCAAGCACTCATCTGAACCTGCCGCATCGAAAAGTGTTTGTTTTCGGAAGCGAGGTGTTTGATGTAAACCATACAGGTGATGCGTCTAAATGGCATTTGCCTTCTTTCTATTATTTTCTGCGAACTACCTTGAGCATCAGTTCCACCAATTCTTCTCCGGTTGGACAGCATCCCGGATATATTACCCTTTATTCCGATAATCACAGCTATATACAGGGCATCCCCATACCCCGTATGGGGCAGAAAAGCGCCGATGTGGATTATACAGACAAAACGAACGGAACAAGCCACCTGTTGCTCACTTACGCCGATCCCGGCAGCGTCAAAGCCACCGTAAGCGGTGCTGCTGAAAGGGAAGCCCTCAGTTCCCGCATCAACTGGGACATCAACCTGCAAAACACAGCAACGAATGCAACGGCTTATGGCGCATGGCTATACGTGCAGGGGGCGGTGAGAAATATTTCTTTTACCATAGATGGCGTACCCTGTGATACGGAGGGCGAAGATGGCCGCTGGATCAAGCTGCCCGCACTTGCTCCCAATGGGGTTGTTACTCTCGGAGTCCTGAGCGTGGAATCCACCTCCACAGACTGTGAAGGCTCTCAGACTGTAAGTCTTTATCCGTTTTACGACAGAGCACAGGTAGCAGGCTCTACATGGAAACCTTCCGATGTCAATATCAATATGACCAATACAGGCTTTGCCACCGCCCAAATTGACCCGGATTTGCGGGAATATCTGTATTCCAGACAGACGCTTGGCATCCGCAGTGTACCTTCACGTCTTGCCGGAAGCATCCGGCCGCTGGCGGAAACTCCGGCTTCGCCTTTGCATACCACAGGAACGCTGTACGGAAAAACAAGTATTGCAGTCAATGAGGAGTTTCCATTGGAAATTAACCTGTCTACTATCGGCGCAGGCGGCCCGGTCGTAGATACGAAAGTACACCTGAACATTCCTGCTGGTCTCGAAGTCGTAACCGATTCCGCTTACATAGAGATTAATGGAACGAATTATCGAATAACAGCGGAAAACGGTTCGGCTTTACTGAATTCTCTGGCCAAACTGAATGGCCCTTCCAGCATGAAAACCATCACGCTGAATTTATCGGATTTGGACTTGCCCGCTTTGGGCGGCTCTGCCGGAGAACTTCCTGGACAGACAAACAACTATCTCCGCTTAAAGTTTAAGCCCAACTGTAACGTAAGTACATCAGCGATGCGTATGGAAGCGAGCCTGAGCGGAAAGCGTCCCTGCGGAACGGATCTGAGTACAGCAACATTCTATTCTATGTACATTACGCTGAGCGGTGTTACCGCTTCGCTTCAGGTAGCAGTTGCTGTTCCGACTGTTGCTACAAACCGTTTCAACTGCCACCAGTCGGATACCTTGCGGGTGAGTTTCCGTAAAACAGGTGCGCAGACAGTGAGTGTTACCGGAACAGATTCTTTGTTTATCATCATTCCCCGTTCGCTCCATCTGGTCGGCGCCACTCCGATACGCTATGCCCTGCCTGCCGGCAGCGTTGGCTCCACTGTGACGGCGCAGTTCGGCACGATAGCGCTTGGCAACATCGTTGAACGTGCATACGATGCCGATACCCGCATCATTTCGTGGGCGATGCCTAAAGAGTACTTTGATGCTTTGTCGGACGCTCAGGGGTCGGGATTCGGCTCTACCGGATCTGTACAGTCGGAGTATAATCAATATGGTATCTGTATTGGAATGGATGAGCCGGAAGTATATTTTGAGGGCGCCATTCAGGTTGGCGTCATCACCGGTGCATCCAAAGGAGGCAACTGCAGCATTACCTCCGGCCTGACCAATATACAGACGGTAGATGTTATTACCAGCGCTCCCAATACTGTCTGGACTGGAAGTACTGCCGACTGGAATCTTTCTTCCAACTGGACAAACGGTGTTCCCGGAGCCTGTACGGATGCGGAGATTCCTGCATCTTCAACGGTTTTCCCCGTTTTGTTGGATACAACGATTCGGGTAAATTCCGTTTATCTTCCCGCTGGTGCGGAAATAGGCGGCGTCCCGTATCTGAACTACGACAGTGCAAGAGTTGATCTCTCCATTACTTCCAACCGCTGGTACCTGCTTTCCAGTCCGTTCATGGACATGTATTCCGGAGATTATATACTGGGAAGTACTCGAAACAATCCGGCCGTTTATATCCGCAGGTATCAAAGTGAAGATCTCTGGTCGGGTGCAGCAAGGAAAGCGGCCTCCTGGACGTCTTCCTTCGGGCAGACAAATATACTGCTCACTCCCGGAACGGGTTATGCCGTCTGGGTGGCAACAGATGTAAATGAATCCCAAACGTTTGATTTCCCAAAAGATTCCACGAGTTACGCC
>JAISFI010000104.1 GCA_031263685.1 Dysgonamonadaceae bacterium
CGGCAGAACATTATTGATAAAGGCTATATCAAGGGAATTATCGGCCTGCCCGCCAACCTCTTTTATGGAACCGGCATCCCCGCCTGTATCATCGTTATTGACAAAGAAGGCGCTGCGGAGCGGGATGGTATTTTTATGATTGACGCCAGCCATGACTTTATCAAAGATGGCAACAAAAACCGCCTGCGGGAACGTGATATTTATAAAATTGTTACCACCTTCAGACAGCAGAAGCCTGAAAGTAAATATTCCCGTTTTGTGCCGATAGACGAGATACGCGACAAAAATGGCTATAACCTCAATATCCCGCGTTATATTGATTCAACTGAACCGGAAGATTTACAGAGTATCGAAGCTCATCTGCACGGCGGTATTCCCGATTATGATGTTGACGGTATGGCGCCTTATTGGAGTGTCTTTGATAATCTGAAATCGACACTGTTTACACCCTTGCGTGACGGATACTATCAGAGCGCAATCAACAAAGATGAGGTGCGCCATACCGTTTATTCCGATGCCCAATTCAGCCGTTACGCAAATAGAGTTGACAAGGCGTTTGCGAACTGGCAGAGTCGTGTTAATGATTCGCTTCGCAGCATAAACGGCAGAACAAGGGCAAAGAAATTGATCGTCGATATTGCCGAAGTTATTCTGGAAGAATTCAAGAAAATAACTCTGATAGATAAATACGATGTGTATCAGGTACTGCTTGCCTATTGGCAGGACGTTATGGCCGATGATGTTTTTATTATTATCCAGGACGGCTACAAAGCGGTCCGGGAATGGGAAAATATTGTCGAAATAATCGAATCCGGTAAAAACAAGGGAAAGGAAAAAATTACCGGGTGGGAAGGGAAACTCATTCCCCGCAGTATCATAACCGAAGAATTCTTCCATGATGAGCAAAAAGCAATTGACGAAATTGAGGCGTTGTTATTAGAAAAACAAGCCGAACTGGATGAAACAATAGAAAATGCCGAAGATGGCTCTGTCATTAACGATGTGCTTAAAGATAATGGAAGTCTTGATGTTTCCGTATTGAAGACAAAACTGAAAAGTACATATCTTGACGCGGACGACCGCTCCATGTTGGAAAATCTGCTGGAGAAAAAGAAAGTGATTGATGAATATAAAAAGACACTTAAAAATCTGAAAGAAATCTTTGAACAAAAAGTAAAGGTACAGTACGGTAAATTGAAAGACGAGGAAATACTCGAACTGCTTGTCAACAGGAAATGGTATCATGTCATTTATGATGGCATTGACGCTGTTTATACCACAATATCTCACAACATAGCAAATCAGGTAACAGAGCTTGCTGCCCGTTATGAGGAGCCCTTACCCTTCGTTGCCGAAAGAGTAGCGGAATATGAGGTCAAGGTGAAATCTCACCTGGAAAGGATGGGGTTCGCATGGTAGCGCCGGAGGGGTATAAACAGACCGCGATTGGGATTATACCGGAGGATTGGGAAATAGTTACTTTGCAAACACTGTTTGATATTACCTCAAGCAAGCGTGTTTTCCAAAGTGAGTGGCGATCTTCTGGAGTGCCTTTCTACCGTGCAAGAGAACTTGCGGTTCTCAGTGAAACAGGAAGGGTTGAAAATGAATTATTCATTAGCCATGAAATGTACGAGAAATATAGTGTCCAATATGGAAATATTTCCCCAGGTGACATTCTTATAACTGGGGTTGGAACCTTAGGCAAAGTGTATGTCGTTAAGAAAGGTGATATTTTTTACTTCAAGGACGGTAATATTATCTGGCTTCGTTCAAAGCATAAGGTCAATTCAAATTATATTCGACAGCTTTATTTTACACCTGCGCTAATTTCCCAAGTATTTGGATCATCTGCCGGAACAACAGTAGGTACTTACACAATAACAAATGCAGAAGAAACTATCGTGCCACTTCCACCTCGCCCCGAACAACACGCCATAGCCGAAGTCTTATCCGATATGGACGGCTATATTGCATCGCTGGAAAAGTTGATTGCCAAGAAAAAGGCTATTAAACAGGGCGCAATGCAGGAACTTCTAACCGGCAAACGGCGTTTGCCGGGGTTTGAGGGGGAGTGGGAAAAACAAACATTATCTGACATTTCAAAAAATATCGTGATGGGACAATCGCCATCATCAAAATATTATAATCTGGAAGGAAAAGGGCTACCGTTAATTCAAGGAAATGCTGATATTGATAATCGAAAAACAATTATTCGAGCATACACTTCTCAGATTACAAAGGAAGCAATGAAAGGCGATATTATTTTAACTGTGAGAGCTCCAGTTGGCAATGTTGCTAAAGCAACATTCAACTGCTGTCTCGGCAGAGGTGTTTGTAGTATTTCATCAACTAATGATTATCTTTATCATTGGCTTATTTATTATGAACCAAAATGGGATTCATTATCGTCAGGATCAACCTTTGACTCAATAAATGGAGATGAATTACGTAAAATTACCTTTAATTTCCCTTCTGATGAACAGGAACAACCCGCCATCGCCGCCATCCTTTCCGACATGGACGCTGAAATCGAATCCTTGATCGCCAAGCTGAACAAAGCAAAACTCATTAAACAGGGCATGATGCAGGAACTCCTAACGGGGAGGATACGGTTAGTAAGTACATATCCAATACAAAACGAGTTTGGTATTCCTGAATATATGGTAATACTGGCAATAATAACAAAATTATTCACAGATAA
>JAISFI010000167.1 GCA_031263685.1 Dysgonamonadaceae bacterium
GGGCGTTGCAAGCAACGACGAAGGCGACTATGTGCTTAACAATGTGCCTAAAGGCAGCATCCTTGAATTTATACTAGTAGGTTATGTTACTCAGGAAATCAAAGTCTCGGGCGACAAAACCGTAATCAATGCCATTTTGCTGGAAGAGACCCAGTCTCTTGACGAAGTTACCGTTGTGGCTTTCGGTCAGCAAAAGAGGGAAAGCGTCATTGCTTCCGTGTCGACCGTGAGTCCTTCGGAACTGAAAGTGCCGTCGAGCAATCTGACCACCGCCTTTGCCGGCCGTATCGCCGGACTGATTTCCTATCAGCGAACCGGAGAACCCGGGCAGGACAATGCCGAGTTTTTCATTCGCGGCGTAACCACTTTCGGAACGGGTAAAGCCGATCCGCTCATCCTGATTGACGGAGTGGAAATGACCAACGACGATCTCGCCCGGCTTACTACCGACGATATCCAGAGTTTTTCAATCATGAAAGACGCGAACGCCACCGCTCTGTACGGAGCGAGGGGCGCTAACGGCGTGATTCTGGTGACAACCAAGGAAGGGCGCGACGGAAATGCCCGCGTACAGTTCCGTATGGAAGGCGCATTTTCGTCTCCTACGGAAACGGTGAAACTTGCCGACCCCGTTACATACATGAAAATGCACAACGAAGCGGTCAGGACACGCTATTCACTGGGCGAGTTACCGTATGGCAATGTGAAAGTTCTCAATACGGAAAGAGGAATAGACCCTGTTCGCTATCCGGCGGTAGACTGGCTCGGCATGCTGTTCGACGACCATACTTTCAACCAGCGCTACAATCTAAATGTCAGTGGCGGAGGGAAAGTTGCCCGTTACTACATTGCCGCATCCTATGCGCAGGACAATGGAATTATCAAGGTGGACAAGCGCAACAATTTCAACAGCAATATCGACATTGACAAATATGTGCTGCGGGCAAACATCAATGTAAACCTGACAAAAAGCACCGAAGCCGTTGTCAGGCTGCACGGAGCTTTCGACGACTATGCAGGTCCTCTTGACGGAGGTTCCGACCTGTACATGAAAGCGATGAACGCCAATCCCGTTTATTTTCTTCCGTATTACGAGCCGGACGCTGCAAATATGATTACCAACCACATTCTTTTCGGTAATGTGGATGGCAGCTATCTGAACCCTTACTCCGAAATGGTGAAGGGATACAAGTCCAGCGACCGTTCGAACATGCTTGCCCAGTTTGAGCTGAAACAGAATTTCGACTTTATTACCGAAGGACTGTTTGCGAGGGCAATGTTCAATGTCAACAGGTACTCGCTGCTCGAAATGAGGAATGCATACAAGCCGTTCTTTTATGCACTGGACCGTTCCTCGGACGAATACCGCCTGTCGCCGCTGAATCCCGACGGAGACAAGGGCGGTACGGACTATCTGGACATACTGTCGAATGATAAAACCATTACCAGCAGCATGTATTTTGAAGGAGCTTTGCAGTATGGACGCGAATTTGCAAAACACAACGTATCGGCCCTGCTGGTTTATACCCTGCGCGAATCGCTGAACGGAAATGCGGAATCAATACAGGCGGCGCTCCCTCACCGGAATCTCGGTCTGGCGGGAAGATTGACTTACAGCTATGATTCGCGGTACTTCTTTGAAACCAATTTTGGATACAACGGTTCGGAACGCTTTGCTGAAAACGAACGCTTCGGATTCTTCCCCTCGGTCGGCGGAGGATGGATTGTGTCTAACGAAGCTTTCATGCAGGATTTTAAGAAAGTAATTTCCAAACTGAAGCTGAAAGCCACATACGGTCTGGTGGGAAATGATGCAATAGGCGACGACAAAGACCGGTTTTTCTATCTTTCGAATCTGAACATGGGCAATAATGACAGGGGATTTTCATTTGGCGAAGAATACAATTATACCCGTCCGGGCATTTCCATTTCGAGGTATGCCGACAGCCAGATCACATGGGAAATCAGCCGGAAAACCAATCTTGGATTTGAACTGAATCTCTGGAAGAGCCTGGAAATACAGTTCGACTATGCCATAGAAAACAGGAGCAAGATTCTCCAGAAGAGAACGGATATACCGACAAGCATGGGATTGCAGGCGGAACCGAGTTCGAATATAGGCAAGGCAAACGGTCACAGTCTCGAATTTTCGGTAGATTACAGCAAATCCTTTTCTAAGGACTTCTGGGCGGTGCTCAGGGGCAACTTCACTTATGCTTCAAGTAAATATGAGCTGTATGACGAACCGGATTATATTGATACCCCGTGGAGGTCTCACCGGAACCGGAAAATTTCGCAACAGTACGGATATATAGCCGAACGCCTGTTTCTGGACGAAAACGAAGTACAAAATTCCCCGACGCAGCTGTTCGGACTTTACGGCGCAGGAGATATCAAATATAAGGATATCAACGGGGATTTTCAGATTGACGAAAATGATCAGGTACCCATCGGATTTCCTACAACGCCCGAAATCATTTACGGCTTTGGTGTCTCGACAGGGTATAAAAACATTGACTTTTCATGCTTTTTCCAAGGCTCGGCGCGTTCATCATTCTGGATTGACCCCGAGGCGACAGCGCCTTTTATCAACCGCAGCGGTGAAGACGTGGACAAGCTGCTGCACGATTTCACCACGCACCGCGCCATGCTGCAGTACTGGGCGGACGATCACTGGTCGGAAACCGACAGGAACGTTTATGCCCTGTGGCCCCGGCTCTCGGATACGAGATCCCAGAACAATCTGCGAAAAAGCACATGGTTTATGCGTGACGGAACTTTTCTGCGCCTGAAAACGGTGGAAATAGGATACACGCTGCCGAAAAAGTGGGTTAATACCATTAAACTGCAAAACGCGCGCCTGTATGTTACCGGCAATAACCTGCTGGTGTTTTCGAAGTTCAAAATGTGGGACCCCGAAATGGCGGGAAACGGACTTGCATATCCTCTGCAAAGGGTGTTTAACATAGGTCTTAATGTAGAATTTTAAAAATACAGTATAAATGAAAACAATAATAAAATATTTTCAAATCGCGATTATGTCGGTCAGTATGGGAATGATTTACGGCTGCGCCGATTATCTGGATATTGTTCCCGACCGTGTTGCTACCATGGAAAATGCATTTTCCAACAGGTCGAATGCGGAAAAATTCCTGTTTACATGTTTCAGTTACCTGCCCAATCCTGCGGATGCTTACGCCAGTCCCGCAATGGTAGGTCACGATGAAATAGGCTGGAATATGCAAAAAACAACTTTTGCGACGAGAAACGCTACTTATCTGGCAAGAGGCGGCCAAAACACCAACGATCCGTATCTGAATTACTGGGATGGAAAGATGGACGGGAAGAATCTGTTTATCGGTATAAGGGACTGCAATATCTTTTTGGAAAATGTACATTTAATTCCCGATATCGATGAATATGAACGGACAAGATGGACAGGCGAGGTGAAATTCCTGAAAGCCTACTACCATTTTTTTCTGCTGCAACTGTACGGGCCAATTCCAGTCATCAGGGAAAATCTTCCGGTAAACGCTACACCGGAGGAAATGCGGATATATCGTGAACCAATAGACGACGCAATCAATTATATAGTAGAACTGCTCGACGAAGCGACTCCCTGCCTGCCTCTGGAGACTTTTTCAACTGTCGTTACCGAGGCGGGACGCATAACGCAGCCCATAGCGCTTGCGTTAAAAGCCAAAGTTCTGGTTTGGGCGGCAAGCCCGCTGCTTAACGGAGACGAGAGAAATTCTCCGGAATTTTCGCTCACGGATAACCGCGGCATTCAACTTTTCCCCCAGACCTACAGCGCCGAAAAATGGCAAAAAGCTTTGCTTGCCATAAAAAATGCCATTGATACCTGTCATCTTGCAGGACATGTCATGTATCGCTATGATCCTACGGTATCAATCGGAAACATTTCGGACGCCACCAAACTGAAATATACTCTGCGTGGCATTGTTACTTCAAGACTGAATCCCGAAATAGTGTGGCCGGCAATGCATGATGTGTACAACATACAGTACTGGTGCTGTATCGCATATCCAAACTACTCCAATCTTACCGATCACCAGACATTGGGCACAACATTGCAGATTGCCGAACAGTTTTATACAAATAATGGCATTCCAATCAACGAAGATCCGGCATGGGACTACGCAAACCGTTACGAAACGCAGATAGTTACAGGCGATGCAGCTACAGACCACCAGTATTATCTCCGGGCAAATCAGGCAAGTCAGGCTACAGCCAAACTGCATTTATACCGCGAGCCCCGCTTTTACGCTTTTGTAGGTTTCGACAGGGGAATATACGAAATGTATGCGAACAGCGAAGCAAACAGTACGGTGGTAACGGAAAAAGCCGCCGAAACATTTGGATATTTGACCGGTGACAGGTATGTGAATTCCTGTTACTTAATCAAGAAGTTAGTAAGTCCGGATTTGCCCGTCAGCGGGACATATACCAGTAAACGGTATTCATTCCCGCTTATACGCTTATCTGATTTGTATCTTTTGTATGCCGAAGTTCTGAACGAAATCAACGGTCCGGTTCCCGAGGTATATCAATGGATAGATACTGTCAGAAGGAGAGCTGGATTGAACGATGTTGTGCCGTCATGGGCGCAGTCTTCAAACCCCGGCAAGCCGTCGTCAAAAGAGGGACTGCGCGACATCATCCGTCAGGAACGCATGATAGAGTTAGCTTTCGAAGGACAACGTTTTTACGACATCCGGCGATGGAAGTTAGCCGACCGTTACTGGAATGGCCCAATCGTCCGCGGATGGAATTATCAGGGTAATACCGTGGAAACTTTTTACACTTTGCAAACGTATGTAAGCAGAGAATTTAAGCCGCGGGATTATTTCTGGCCCATAAAATTAAGCGATTTGATAACCAATTCCAATCTGGTGCAGAATCCGGGATGGAAGTAAGTTAAGAACTAAGAGTTAAGTTTAATGTAATATAAAACAGTTAAAAATGAAAAGAGTATATTATATTTATTATATTTATATAATGATGTTGTTTGCAGGACTGTGGATTATGTCCTGCAACGAAGACAAAGTCGGGCAACCGCCGCAGGACAGTGTTCCTCCTTCTCCCGTATTCAATGTGCAGGTAGAGGAATTGCCGGGCGGAGCCATGCTTATGTACGAACTGCCCAACGAACCGGACATTTCGTATGTGAAGGGAGAGTTTTTGTTTCAGGGAGAAAAGCGGGTTGTACGTTCTTCGATCTACGCAAACTATTTGATTGTCGAGGGACTCGGCTCGATTGAACCGGTAGAGATCACTCTGTATCTGGTCGATCACAGCGAAAATGTTTCCGAACCTGTTACCAAAACTTTTACGCCCCAAAGGCCTCCCATAGAAAGCATACTGGAATCGGTAAAACTTGTGCCGGATTTCAGCGGATGCAATGTCTCGGTGGAAAATCCGCTGGGTATTGAAATCGGAGTATTTTTCTTTGCCGCCAATGATGAAGGAGCGCTGGAAGAAATGGATGTACAGTTTACCCCTGCAACGAATTTCGTTTATACCATACGGAAAAAAGAAGGCCAGTTCGGTACGGACGAACGCCTTTTTGCCGTCAACATAGTCGACAAATGGGGAAACGTTTCCGATACCGTCAAGGCGACTGTCGCTCCGTTCTTCGAAAAGGCGCTGGATAAAACACAGTTTCTGGAAGTGGGACTGCCTTACGACAATACTTCGGTAAACAACAACCGTGCGCTGAGAAATATCTGGGACGGAAATCTAAGCACAATATGGCATACCGTGGTAGGATTCGTAACTGTGGAACCGCAGTTTTTTACCATTGATTTGGGCGTGGAAGCGAAACTGAGCCGCTTTATATTCTGGGAAAGGATGGAAACGTACTATTACAATCAGCATAATCCTCAATTTTTTGAAGTATGGGGGACAAAGGAGCTGAAAACCGGCGAACCTGAAGAATACTGGTATGAAGACTGGAAAAACGACTGGGAACTTCTGGGCGACTACGAGGTAGTGAAGCCTTCGGGAAGTCCTTTGGGTACGGTTACTGCCGACGACAGGGCATTTGCCGACGCCGGATTCAATTTTTCATTCCCTCTGTCAGGCGAAACGGCTCGATATGTACGGTTTGTGGTAAAACAGACTTTTATGAATACTCTTGCTCTTCACGCAGTCGAAATAACTTTTTACGGCAGCGACGGCAGTGATGACAGCAATAGCGATGATGATGATTAATAATAAGTAAAATAGAGAAGATATGAAAACAATAATAAAATTTCTCATACCGTGTTTTTGCCTGCTTTATCTTGCAGGCTGCGAGGATATGAACAGTGTCAATCAGGAATACCTCGACCGGGGCGAAACGTTCTATACGGGCAGGATCAGTTACCTGCAGGCCTTCCCGGGGAACAGCAGAGTGCGGTTTTCGTGGTACATCAACTCCGATCCGCGCATTACCCGGACAGTGATTTACTGGAACGAGGGCGCCGACTCGTCGGTCGTTGCCGTCGACAGGACGCAGCCGGGCTTTATTCAGGCAGAAAAGGAACTGAGCCTGCCCGAAGGAAACTATATTTTCGAATTTGCTACCAAAGACGATAATGGAAACCGTTCTCTGGCAGTGGAACGTTCCGTTGCAATATACGGCGACAAATACATCTCCTTTTTGCAAAACAGGGATGCGGCTTCGGTAAACGTCGCGAAAATTACATGGGCGGCTGTATCGTCTTCGGAAATTCAGTATACTACAGTGCAGTATACGGATTATACGAATCCCGATAACCCGGTTACAAGAACGCTCAGGGTCGAAAATGGAGATACGGAAACGGAATTACCCGGAGCAAAATCCGGCGAAGCCCTGTCCGTAACGACTTCGTATCTGCCCGCAAACGGTATTGATACAGTAGATGCTCTGCCAAAAATCTACACCTTGCAGTAAAAGAGTATCAATACTGAAAATTATAGAAAGGGAGGAGAGACAAATGTCGTCTCCTCCCTTGTCTATTTTATACTGTGCACGGGCTAAAATTGTGATTGAAAACGGTAATTGCATCTGTGTTAAATCTGTGTAATCTGTG
>JAISFI010000171.1 GCA_031263685.1 Dysgonamonadaceae bacterium
TCCAAAAATAGCGCGTCGAGGGCGAAAGAGTCGCACCGTCGCAGTTTACGCCCAGCGAAACATCGGAAGCGATTTTTCCCGAAGTCCAGACTTCGGTGGTCTTGTCGGCGGCAAGCAGCGTGATTTGATATGCCGTCTGACACTTTCCGGTTTCGGCGTCGTCCATTTCCCAACTGAAGCGCGGGTTTGTTGCATCTATCCCGATGGGGTTTCTCATGTATTCCACACGAAGATTCTTAAGCGCCGCAGCAGCCTGAAAAGTAAAGCCGGCAGCAAAAAGTATTCCGCATAAGCAGAATGTCCGAATTGATTTTGAATGTTGTAAAGTCATAATAACTGTTTTTTTAAATGAAACATATTTAATTTAATATTGTCTTGCTATTAATGGTATTGTAAATATCATTGGAATGGTAATCACAATATCATTAGAATGATATTCACAATATCATTAGAATGGTATTCGCAATATCATTAGAATGGTATTCGCAATATCATTAGAATGGTATTCGTAATGCCCGCCGCTCGGCGTAGCGTCCACGCTACGTCGTGCTAAAAGCAAAGCTCCAGCTTTGCAACGTATATTTTGCAAGGCTGGAGCCTTGCTTTTAACACGACGTAGTCTGGAGACTACGCCGAGCGCGGACGCGACGGAACGACGTAGCATGAACGCTACGCCGAGCGCGAATGTGGGTATATCTTTTGTCTTTTGCATTGCTTAATATTTTATTTTAATTGTTGTATCGTGCAGGCGCACCAGATAGGCGCCGCGCGCCGGTAATGTAAATTGACATTCGCCGCCCGCCGCGACCTGTTGTTTCAGCAGTTTCCCATCGACGCCGTACAACCGGACAGCGAGACCGTCCTCTATCCGACTGATATACAGCCTGCCGTCCCGGACAAGCCAGGGATAGGAGCGGGAAGAAGCCGTATCTTTCGTATCAACGGCGCCTTCCTCGCGCGTGACATAAATGCCGGCGTCAATCAGTTGTCCGCCCTCTGTTTGTACACATTTGATTGCCAAAGTATTCCAGTCTTCCCGAAGGAGGGTTTTGTCAAACTCAAAAAACTGATAGTTCGTAATGTAACCCCTCCGTTCCAAAGCCAACTGTCCGTTGAGATAGACCTGACAATCCTCGTCGTGGAAAATCTGGAAAAAGGCTTTATCTATCAAGTGCAAATCTTCGCTGTGCAGCCAGAAACGGGTACGGATGTAAATCTGTTCGGTTTGCCAGAAGGTATTTTGCAAATTCTGTTCCGTGCCGAACGGCGCCGGACCCGATTGCCATTCGTGGTCGTCGTAACCGGGTTCGTACCAGCCGGGGTCAGGCGTTTCGGTCGTATATTGCCATTCGCGCGGCGGATTTCCGGGCGAGGAAGCAGGCAAAAGGACTTCTTTCGGCTCCTGGCAAATTTCGTCGAACCAGGCAAAACGGTCTTCGATAAATTGCTTGACAAAGTCGATGTATTCATCATACGTATTGAAAAGGGCGTCTTCAAACCAGACTTTCCGGTTTATCGAATGCCAGCGCTGATAGTTCAGGGCTTGCGACTGTTGGAGGCGAGCCGCATTTTCGTCTAAATAATCGAGCAGGTGTTGCTTGAGGTCTTCCTTTTTCACTTTTTTCCACAGGCGGCTCAACTCATTTTGCGCGCTCAGGGTCTGCATCATCCGGCGAAACCAGTGCTGGGCAACGCCGTGTTGAGTTTCCAAAGTTGGAAAGAAACGCGGCACCCGTTCGTTCGTCAGGAAAGCCTGGTCGTAATCCCAAACCGGACCGAAATACAGCTTGCCGTCGCCCCGCTTTTTGTAGCAGGGAATGCACCAGTACGAATCGCAATTGCCTGTCAACTCGGAATGTAGATAGTATTTGACGGCGCTTTCCAGGTCGATGTATTGCTCAAATGCGGCTTCCGTATCGCGAAACAGCAGCTCTTCCAGTTGGAAGATGTAATTTTCAATCCATTCCCGCTGAACCGGCAGTATCTCGTCGCTGTCGGGCGATTTGATGGAAAAAGGCACATTCTGCGGCGTCCTGAAATGAACCGGTTCCTGGTCGGCATACGCGTCGATTTCCAGGTGGTAGCCTCCCGTAATCTCCGGCAACTGAATGTCCGACGGTTCCATTTCGTCGATATTAATCCGGTCTTTATCCACTTCGATATGGTCGCTTGCCATGTAGGTTCCGTAATAAAATCCGTCCAGGACAACATCGACCATCTCGCAGGCAGGCGTAAATGCAAAGCCAAGGGCGCGGCTGATTTCAAAGGCAAGCCCGTTGCGAAGCAGGGTCTTATCGACGGCACAGGCAATCAACGTCCAGTTTTTGGCATTTGCCGGAAGTCCCAGGAAATGTTGCTTTTTATCGAATTTTATCCGGAACGATTTCTTGTCCATAAATTCCCAGGAAGAGTTTCCCCGTCCCCGCACCGAAGCATCGAAAGTTTCTTTAACGCCCGAACTGGAAATAATTACGCTGGAAGCGGCATATTCCGATTTATCTGTGAAATTGAAACGCCCTTTCGTTTCGATGTAAATGGTCGGCAGATTGGTCAATTGGGGATACGCCCCTTCTTCGCCGTAAAATTCCAGTTCCGCCAGATTGCAATTCGTGTTCGGAGCCAGGCAACGGACATAGCGGAACTCCGCCGTGGAAACGACGTCGTAAGTCGCGTATTGATTGGCTTCCGGTATTTGCGTCACCGTGAACAAATCGGTCGGATGAGTGAAACCGGCGTCGTTTGAGCCTTGAAAAATGCAGCCGTCCATCCGTTCCGTCCGGTCGGAACGCGGGAAAATCCGGATTTTTTTGATTACATATTCCGATTTCAAATCCAATCCTACCCAGCCCTGATAGTCTCTCGCCTTAAAACAGGTCGCTTTGTTCGTATCAAAGGCATTGTATGCGTGGACGGTGTATTCATCTTCCGGCGGGGAAGAGATTACCGCGCCCCGCAATTTTTGATAGCCCGCCAAATCCTGCGCCTGCAAGGGGGAAAGGAAGAGAAATATAAGGGCTGAAAGCAAAGCTCTTGCTTTGCAACGTATATTTTGCAAGGCTGGAGCCTTGCTTTTAACTTGACGTAGCGTGGACGCTACGCCAAGCGCAAGCGACGATAGGGCAACGGCAAGCGTTGCCCCTATCCTATATGTGCATTTAATATTAATCATAACGCTTCTGTTAATATTCTTTTGATAGTATCTCCATCAAAACCGGTCTTGAAATAAATCTGTTCGCCCTGTTTATTCAAAATCAGATAAGAAGGTATGCCGTTGAAGCCGAATTTTTTCTTTAATTCATCCATTTGACTGTTTCTCAAACGAAAATGCTCTCCGGGAATGTCGGGTATCATATTATTCCAAGCGCTTACGGGAGAGGATTCGTCGGCAAGATAGATAAATACGATGCCTTTTTCTTTCAAAGCGTTCTTTGAAGGCTCGAACTTCTTCATCGCCGAACGGCAGGGACCGCACCAGGTATTCCAAAAATCAATGAGCATGACTTTTCCTTCAAAGGACTTGACGATTTCGCTAAAAGCCTGTTCGCCGTCCGTTTCGGGCGTCTCGTGAATCGTATAATTGCCTTTACGCTTCTTTTCTTCGATTTGCGCCAGCAATTCCTTGTTTTTTGCCGTCAGGTAATTGAAATAAAAACGGTTCTTCTTTTTGGAAAACGGTTGTAAATCAACATCGGTCAGCGGAATAAATTCTTCCATTTTCGCACAGGCTAATTGTGTTTCCAATAAATCCGGGGCAATTCCTTCGTTCGTTCCCAAAATGCGGATTAAGGCGGCTTGCTTTTCTTTCATCACTATTTGTGACGTCATTTGCTCTGTTTCTTTCCTGTATTTCTCGCTAAAAAGTTTAATTTGTTCCCGGATTTTAGCAAACTCCGTGTCCTGTTCGTCTATAACTGTACGGAAATTGTTCAGTTCTTCGTGCGTAAAAATCCCTTTTTCTGCTAAATCCATGCTGAACATGATACTTTGTTTCAGCGCCGTCTGTGCGGTAGTCGATGTATCGGCGTATAAAGAAAGTATCCGGTTCGCTTCTTCCAATTGTTCTTCGTTCAGTTTGCCGGTATTCATCACCTCACGAATAAACATTGTCTGATTGGATTTTAGCAGTTCCTTCGCTGCCGGATTGTCCAACGCCCGATTTCTTAAATAAAGCGCGACTTCCATCTCTTCGGGCAATAATTTACCGGTATTGATTAATGCCTGCCAGGTATCTTTGGAAGTGTAGTTGATGCGAAATCTTTGTGCATCTAAATATTTGCAGGAGTTAATGATGTTACTGCAATTATGATAATACAGAAAATAAGGGTCATTGATTGGCGCTTCTTTCAGGAAAGAATAGAAATCGGCATCCAATTCCTGTTGGGTAAATTTCTGCAATTCCGGGGCGTCGTAATCCAGCTTGTGCGATTTGCGAAATGCACTACTCAGATTAGAGCGTGTAAACATCAAATCATTGGCGGCAGTATATCGTATCGAACCGGATGCAAAATCCAAGGCTTTCCGGCTCAAGCCTTTTTGCTCCAACCCGGCGGTCATGACGGCAACTTTATCTAAAACATACGATTTGTACTGTCCGGGCGTCATTTCCGCAATCCGGTCGTAATTTTGGTCACTGTGTATTTGCCGCAACAGCTCTCCCAAGTTGATGTCTTCCACCTGGTTATTGATTTCGGCATTGGCTCCGCCAAAGTAAATGTATTTGCCGGGAGAACATTTCAAAGATTTAATCGGAGTTTCCTGACAGCTTTTTTGCGGCAAGTCGAAGTAAACGGTCGATGTTTTTCCGGGCGATAACAGTATATATTTATTATACCACGGAGACGAAAGACGCAACAATACTTGCATGGTAGTAATCAGGGGAATTTCCAACTCAAAACTGCCATCTTCTTTTACTTTGGTTTCGTGTTCTTCCTGTATGCCGGTTATGGGATTGTTTACATAGATGTTTACTTTCGTGTTTATCGCAGGAACGTATTCCAACAGCGTTCCTTTCAGTACGGCTTTGCCGGGCTTCAATTGAGGGACGGGCAAAGGTTTTCCGTCGTCTTTGACAATGGCGGCGTCTTTGATTTTTTGAGGCACGACGGCGCGCTGCATTGCTGCATCCTGATTTAAAGCAAGTCCGAAGGTCTTGAAACAGTTGTCGCAATCGCTCTCAATAAAATCAATCTGTTTCGTATCCGGGTCAACCGGCGGGAATATCAGGGAAAAGAAAATCTTTTCCGATTCGTCGGGATAAACTTCCGCATCCAATTGTATGCCGTCGGCGGATTGAAGGAGGTACTTTTTCCCGTCGGCATTGATGTAAGAATCGGAAGCAATCCGTATCCAGTGTCCCTGCTGTATAGAAACAAGCATGTCCAGAATGGTCGAAGATTCATTCAATACAATCCGTTCAACGCTTACATTGGAATGGGTGTTGAAAACGAAGGAGGGACGCTCAACGACAATCGTCCCGGCGGAAACGGCGAGGCTAAGGCTCGCCCACAGTAAAAAACTTACGAGTAAATGTTTCATGATTTTATTTATTTTTTTATTAACTATTTGTTTATTTGTCTATTGTTTATATTATTACCGCCCGGCA
>JAISFI010000184.1 GCA_031263685.1 Dysgonamonadaceae bacterium
AGGGCGCTCCATACGAGCGAAATCCAACGGAAACCTTTTCCCGAAAGGTGTACCGACAGCAATGCAATCAGAAAGGTAACGGTGAAGATTACCGTGTTGAAGAGCTGCGTGCCCAGTGAAACCTCGCCGACGGCATCGGGCAGGCGGATGTCCACACCGTAGAAAAGTCCGTACATGTGAAAAATCGTATGCGTGAGGAAACATATCCCCAGCAGTAGCCAGTAAAAGGCTGTTTTAATTTGTGTGTTCATTTTCCTGTTATTTTAATAATGTTTTAAATTCGGAAATCATTCATCAAACACCGCCACATCCATAATCGTTCCCGGAGCGTTGACGAGTGGTTCGGAACTTGCAACGCCCGTCTTGTGGTTGTACGAGAACAGCCCTGTCCCGTTGGACGTGGTAGTCAAGCCGAACAGGAACTCGTCGCCCATTTTGCTGATTGCGCAGGAATAGGCGTTTGTTAGCGGCAATGGGAGCGGCGTTATCGTTTGGTTGTACCAGTCGATTTTCAGCGAATAATGGGTTTTATCGTTAACCCAGTCGCCGGTCGAAAATGCCGGACAAGCGCCGAAAGCGTATGCAATACCGTTTTCGGCGTATTCCAGATTGGCGACATATTGCAGTTTACCTCCCTCAATGTTCGGGAAAGTCATGTCGGTAATATTGAAAAAATAGCCGGGGTCGAAGTCGGTTGCGCCCTTTTTGATGCGCAGGAAGCCGCCCTTTTGCCCGTATTCGGCAGGAGTGTAGCCGTAGGATGCCCAGCAGGTAACGTAGATGTCGCCTTTTTCATCGAGAAACATTTCGTTGTCGAAAAACGAAGCCGAAGTAGCCCGCATGTCGCTGATGAACTTTTCCGGCGTGTCGGTGGCTTCGTCGATGACAATGACATAAGCGCCATTGTTGCATATCGGCAAATCTGCCAACTCCATACAACCGACGAATACCTTGCCGTCGCGATAAATCATGCCTGCGGGATTGGGTGTTGCCTGTCCGTCGAAGGAAAATTCCGTCCGCGCAAGGTCTATTTCTTTTGTTTTCGTCATCGCCGTGGGGTTGAATACAACGATTTTGTTTTCAAGCGCCAAAGTGGCATACGCCTTCGTGTCGGAAAGGAAAAGCAGGTTACACAGACCGGCGCCGGCATTATTGCTTAATTGCAGACTTCCATCTTTCACGAGCGTACCGTCTTCCCGGCGGGTATAGCGATAGACCGTAGGCTCTTTCCATATCGGCAGGTGGAATAACCACTCCTTGTAGCTCTCTACGTAAGCATTTCCATATACTTCGTGCGAACGGCTCAAATCGGCGGTACCGCCGCTAAGTTCATTTTCCGTCACGGGTATCAGGTAACTGACGTCCGAACCGTTCACGTTCATATCGCAGGCAAGCACTAATTTAGCCTTGTCCGTTGTTTTTCCCTCGTCGGGGTTTTCCTTGTCGCAAGCGACAAAACAGGATGCTGCAAGGAGCATCATACTTACTACTGTTAAATTTACTTTTTTCATTTTAATCTGATATTTAATAGTTATTTCTTACCATTTCAACGTTGTGAACCTGACTTTCGCCTGCACGGTTCGCCCCGCCAGCGGATAGTTCAGGTTAGTCAATTCTCTTGTATTAAAAATATTGTGACATTCGAGCGAGAACAGCACGCGACGGTCAAGGATGGCATACTCCGTGCCGACCGTATGAATACACGAGCTTGGAATGACGTAATTCCGGCTTGCCGTCAAAGCATATCCATAATAATATTTATCGGTATATCCGCCCTCGTAATAGAAGCGGCTGTATTGTCCGCGTCCGCCAAACAGGTTGTCTTTCCGGTAATCCAGTGACCAGTTGACAAAAAATATTGGGATATGCGGCATCTGTTTGTCGTAGGTAACGCTCGGCGTATTGCTTCCTACCACGTAGCGCATTTTGTCTATCGCCTTCTGGTATGTGGCGTTAAGCATAAAAAACCATTCGCGGCTGACATCCCATTTCAACTCCGCATCGGCGCCGTAAAGCAACGCGCTGCCAAGGTTGTAGTAGGACAGGAAACCGTTGCTGGAACGCAGCAGCATCATATCGGAAATGTTCATCAGATATGTGTTTGCCTCGAATTGCAGGCGCGAAAAGGCATTGTAATACCGGTCGTACATGACGCCGAGGTTAAAATTATCCGCCTGTTCGGGACGCAGCCGGATGTTATGCACGATTTTCACCCGGTCGCCCAGCAGTTCTTCGCTCCGCGGTAGCCGGTAGTTGTGTTCAAGGGCTAACTTCAAGAGCCACGAGCGGGCGAAATCATATTTCGTGGCGAGGCTGTAGCCCCAGGACGAGTGCCTTTCGTCGGCGTGGGCAAGGTCGACGCTCATCCCGTAGGTCAAATCGACTGTTTGACCCGCTACCCGGTAAAAATAATTGCGGGCGGTAAGCAGCAGGGTCAGTTTGTTCCACCATCGCTGTTCCAGATTCAGCGAACTGATGATATTGGTGACGTCGGCGCTGTATCCGCTGTAGTTCGTCTGCTTATAGCGGTCGGCTTCGGGGTCGTTGAATTCCGTAGTAACAAAGCGGAAATCGTTGTTCAAATTCACCTTTGTATTTTTGCCCAAATGATATTTCAGGTTAAGCGTATAGCGGTAATCCTGTAATTTATCGTTCGACA
Organism: Dysgonamonadaceae bacterium; assembly: GCA_031263685.1. Lineage (GTDB taxonomy): Bacteria > Bacteroidota > Bacteroidia > Bacteroidales > Azobacteroidaceae > JAISFI01. Next base: position 2,660 of record JAISFI010000184.1, read on the forward strand.
GGTTCGGGATAGACCCCAGTTCGCCGCGGTAGGAATTGGGCGACCGCGTTCCGTCGAAATTATAAAGGTAAGACGAGGTGTCGTTTAAATGATTAATGCCGAAGCCGGCAAATCCAAGAAATTTCATATCAAGTTTATCGGTCAGAAATCCCCGCTTTTCCAGTTTGGGGTTGATAGCTGCTATCCAGCCCGAACTCACTGCATGTTGGATATCGGTTTGAATACCCTGTATCTGCCTGTCGTTAAAGAAAAAGACATTCTCTATTTCAAATTCGTCAAACCAGGTATCCTTGAAATCGAAAGTAACAGCGCCGTCTAATTTCCGGTAACGGTCGTGGTCGCGCGTTATCTTCAATCCGTCAACGTAAGGCGATTGCATGGTATAATCGTTCAGCGAATGTTCACCGCCAATCATCACCGTCGAATACATTTTTGTTTTCGGAAAATAATGCTTGTAAAGCAGGCTGCCCTCGTGCCCGTTATACGATTTGACGCCATACCATGCATCATAATAACTTCCCTGTGCATCAATCGTTACTATATTGATAGCGCTTCCCAGCCCGTCGCCGCCAAACTCCGGGGGCACGATACCTTTATATATCTCTATCCGGTCGATGAACTGCAGCGGGATGTCGTTGATGCTGAACGAGCCGTCGGGCGTGTTCAGCGCATAACCGTCCATATAGATTTGGACACGGTTGCCTTCCAGTCCGCGCACGTTGATTTTCGTGTCGCTGCCAGCGCCTCCCGTTCGCCGCACTTTTACACCCGTCTGGTGGTTGATGACTTCGGCAATAGACGTCCCACGTCCGGCAAGCATTTTGCCGTCAATCACCGACACCGGGACGCCCTGCTCTTTGGCTTCCTTCAGAGACCTGCGCTCGCGACGGGCTTCGACCGTCACCTCGTCCAGCGAAACAGCATTTACAGTATCTTTTATCTCCTGTCCGTTTACCGGCGCCGGAAACCATGCAGTGATTATGACAAACAGGGTTAAAATCCCTACTTTTAGGGATTGTGTCCGTTTTAAAAAACATCTATTTTTGCACATTCTTTTTACGCATTTTATTGGAGTGCAAAATTAGGATAGAGTGCATGTTTGATTCTTACGCCAAAAGGAGTTTAATTTTAATATAAGGGATTTTATATGACAGCACGATTAGTCAATACGGATATGAAAGAGATGACGGTGGAAATACCCGACTGCTCGCTTTCAAAAACCGGACGGATAGAGACGGAAAGATTTATCATCGACAACAAATACGCCGACGCTTCGTTTCAAACCGTTCGGACGCCTCTGTATTTGGTTACCGACATGAAAATGAAAAGTCACGAAGATTTAACCGTCTATTCTCATGCGGAGATATACGATTATATCTGGTTTTGCGCGGCATTGCAGGGCAGTATAACTTCTGCCTGCGATTTGCATGGCGAGGAAAAATGGCAAAGCGGACAGGCAAACCTCCTGACTTATCGTGATGAGGACAGTTACGTCTGTTTCGGTAAGGAAAAACCGTTCCGTATGCTGGAAATCATGCTGTCGCCCGGATATCTGGAACAAATTGCAACGGCTTATCCCGGATTGTTCGACGAAATACTTGCGCTTCATACCTGCGGACAATTCACCAAAGCCGCGTCCGAACACATCCGTTTTTGCCCGAAAACAGGCAAAGCACTGAATGAGCTGTTAAATTACGAATCCGCCGGAAATGCCGCTCCCATGTACCTTGACGCCAAAATCAGGGAGATACTGTCGCTGTTCCTGTGCCGTACAGGGCAAAAAGACTGTTCATCCTGTGACTGTTATACGTCTAAAGACCTTGATTTGCTGCTTCATGCAAAAGCCATTATCAAACAGGAATACCTGAATCCGCCGTCTATCCACCGCCTCGCCCTGATGGTGGGGACAAACGAGTGCAAACTGAAAAACGGCTTCAAAAAACTCTTCGGCACAACCGTATTCGGCTATCTATTCGATTACCGCATGGATTTGGCTTGCCAATACCTGCTGGACAGCGACAAAACGATACAGGATATCGCCCTGCTTACAGGTTATGAACATCATTCGCATTTTTCAATGGCTTTCAAGCGCAAGTTTTGCATTTCGCCGCAAGCGTACCGGCAGATACAAAAGAAAATAGGAATGTAATATGTTTTCGTCTCTGTAGCGGAATAATATTGAGTAACCGCTTTATAATCGATTACTTCACCAATGTTTGTTTTTATCGTAATGTTATCAATGGCAGCCGGCGGCTGTAAAGGGGTTCCATTTGATTTGTCAGATTAAATCCTTCAAAAATCTTGCTGATACTTGACATTACAGTCGTTGACTGTTCATCTAATGTATAACATTTATTTCGGTAGCCATTTTTAAGGTCTTGCCATTGTTCCGCAGCCTTATACGCAGCGATACTGTTAGTTGAAACATATTTGCATCTGTATCTGTCAAGTACTTAAATTGCATTTTTTCATAAAAGCCGATTGCGTTTTGGTAGGCATCAACCAAAATAAATTTGCAGGCACAATGTTTGTTTTGTTCAATGGCATAGCCGGTAATTTTATCTATAATTTGCCCTCCCAAACCTGACTTTTACGCTTGTTTTGAAATCGCCAGCCGGCCTATTTTGATAGCAGGATAAAATCGCAAATGCCGTTTGGGGTGCGGAACTAACAGTTAAAGATTCTATATATTGAGTTGACTCTTTTATCCTTTTCAAAATAGCCCTGTCGGCAATTTTGTGCTGATTCTCTTCAATTTCTTTTAACAGACGTACAGCGTCTTTCCCTGTAACAACAGGAGTTACTGCTATGTCTCGTGCCATATTTTTTTGTTTTAAAAATTTGCTGTTACAAAAGTACTTAAAAAATCCTTTTGAGGCAACTTCTAAAAAGGTAACTGCCTTTTC
>JAISFI010000208.1 GCA_031263685.1 Dysgonamonadaceae bacterium
AGCGGTTTCGACGGGTCTTCGTAGATGTCTTTGACGCCGTTTTTGTTGAAGTCGATCCAGGTGTTTTTGTAGATTCCCTGTGTCGATTGGCCGACGGTCATCGTGGCTGCCAGGCAGCAGGATGAGATGCTTAAAAGGATACGTTTTGTTCGGTTCATCTATATATTATTAGTTATTGTCAATTTATGCTGTTTCGTGCTCGGTGCGGTTTGCGCTCGGCGCAATGTCCATGCCATGGCCGTCAGGTTAAGGGTTGTGGCGAGGATGCCATACCGGGCAGGGTGGCGTGGGTGTTGATTCCCGATTCTCGATTCAATTGTAGAACTTATCATTTTTTTGACTGTTTTTTATTTTCTATCTGTTTTTGCCCTTCAAAGGAACGGCTATTTTTGCAAATAAAATAGAAGAATATTACCTTTATATGTAAGGATATTGCAAGATTTGCCGTTTTGGAGGGATTTTTACTATTCGATAGCCCGAAGGGCTTGATTTTCATAACCGCGGGTTATCGACCCGCGGATCAACAGTCTCCCCTGCGATGCTGCCTGAAAGGCAGGATGTCGAGTACAGACAGTAGTCCTGCCTTTCAGGCAGTCGCTCAGAAGAATGCGCGAGATCCTGCCCTCGCCGTAACCTCTTTCCATGTGTAACCGGAGGATTTCCTCCAAATACAACTCCTGTTTTCTTGTCTTTTTTTCATCTTTGACTCTTTTGTGAGTCAACTTTTTTCAAGGTAAGACATATTAGTTATTCCTTATTGTTTTATCCATTTTCAATTGATGCTTTACAAATCTGCGTATCTTTCGGAAAGGAGGATGTATAGCAGACTTTGCATTGATCGAGCTTTCCTTTATCATAAATAGAAGTACACAAAACAATCCAATTAGAGCCAACCAACCATATATTTCTTTCATAGATACCATTATTGATTGTGTCTGTAAAATTCCATACAAATTATTAGTTGGTATGTTGGATGCTGATGTGTTAACATTATCCCATTCTAAAGATAGTAATATGCTATTTTTCTTAATCAATACTTTAAGAATACGAGTCAACAAGGCCGTACCTAAAACTCCACTAATGATAACACTAAAAAATGCTTGTATAGAAAGAGCCTGTGGAAAGTAATGAAAAGGGACACGAGCAAATAGACGAGTAAGTACTGTTAAAAAACAAATCCCAATAATTACATAGCCGAAACCACGTAAAAAAATGGGCAGTAACAATGACAATTTACTCTGATCATAATCAATGGTAAAATAAAATATCATCAAGGAAAGAACAATTGTCGAAAAACCAATTACAGTCAATCTTTTATAACTCCATTTACGTTTGGCAAAAGTAATGTATGTAAATAAACAGGCTGTAATAATCCCCAACAATACGATCCAATTGAGAGAGATTGTGTTTAATGAATCGTAGCCAAGTATTGATTCTACATAAATATGCTCTAAAAGATGAGATGGAGCCAAAAGAAAATTTATAACAAGGTATAAGGATATTGTTATATATACTTCCTTAAGTGTCCATATTTTATTGCTGAGATAGGGATGGCGAATAAAACTTGCCCGCCACACATTGAGAATCAACATGACAATAGTAGCAACAGCAGCCATCCTTATATACACAGACTGGAACCAATCGTAATGATCTCCGTAAAGACAGATAAAGGTTATACACAAAACAATTAAGCCCCAAAGCAAGCCTCCCAGCCAGTCGATTCCATAAAGAGGGAGCTTTTTCATGGATCGATAGTTGCGAAATAATATATGTGTAAGTAATATAACAAATCCCAATGATGCGATAACTAACAAATGCATATATTCCCATTTGGCAAGGAAAGACATATAGATTGTAGCTAATCCTGATAATTGCATACTGCTTTGTACCAATAGATATATAAAACAAAAGAACACCGACATATCCCGTTTAGGAGTAAGCCATAATTGTATTGTAGAATTGCATTCGAAGGTTGCCCACATCCGGAAAATACCTGCAATAAAAGATACTGTAACCAACATAGGTACACTTGTTGTATACATAGAGATCAGATTGCTTATAATCAGAACAGTAGCGCAAGTTATTAATATTGTCCGGGAACAGAAACGGAATTTCAGCCGAAACATAATGGTAAAAGTCAGAGCCATCCCTACCATCGAGGCATAACCCGCCATCATAATATCTTCCTGCATCAATGCCAAAGAGCCAACCATCTCACTGACAGCCGCCAAATATATTCCTCCGGATGACAATTGGATGATAATAACAAAAAATAAGACAATCCAAGGTTTCAACTTCTCTGGGACAAAGTCTCGGATAGCAGGGATAGAAAAAGAATTGCTATGATGCATATATCAATAATTTACAATACATTCTGCATTCATACCTGCACGCAAACGTTTCGCATCCTCACTACTATTATCTTCAGACAATTCGATGTGTATAGGAATCCGTTGTTCCACCTTCACAAAATTACCCGCAGAATTATCCTGAGAGATAAGAGAGAAGCTTGAACCTGTTGCTTTGGAAATGGCTCTCACCTTTCCTTTAAATATTACACCGGGGATAGCATCTACTTCTATCTCTACATTTTGTCCTTCTTTAATGTTTGCAGTCTGTGTTTCTTTATAATTAGCTATTATCCATTTATCATTCTCATCAACTATATCTACGATCGTTTGTCCCGGTTGAATCAGCTGTCCCTCCTGAATATTTTTTCGTCCGGTTGTTCCATCACAAGGAGCTATAATGACAGTATACGACAGATTTAATTTAGCCAACTTCAATGCAGCTTCAGCCAACTTTATTCCAGCATCGGTTTGCCCCAAGCGTTGGGTTTGTTCCTGTTTGGCAAGGCTTGTTGATTGCTTTTGGTGTAGCAATACTTCGTATCGAGCCTTCGATGCTTCATAATTGGTTTTAATGGCATCATATTGTTGTTTGGTAACAGCATCTTGTACTAACAGATTTTCGTATCGTTTATGCTCACGTTCAGCATTATCCATACGCACTCTTGCCTCCTTTATAGCTGCATCAGAGACCATTATATTGTTTTGGATTGTAGAAATACTACTAACCATCGCTTTATTTCCCGACAAGGCATTTTGATAATCGGCTTCAGCTTGAGCCAAACGAAAACGTAATTCGGTATCTTCGATAATGGCCAAGGTATCCCCTTTTTTTACCGATTGATATTCTTCAAAATATATTTCCGACACAAATCCTTGTACACGAGAATTGACAGGAACAATCAATTGCTTGACTTGTGCATTATCTGTAAATTCCACTTTGCCTAAATGGACGAAATGCGAGCATACCCATGTAATTCCTAATACGATTAATGTTCCTACAACTATATTATAAATCAGTTTTTTAGTTTTATTTTTCATCTTGTTTTATTATTTATTTCTTTTATAAATCTCCTGTTGCCTTCTTCAATTTGTAATAATTGAATAATATATTGATTCTCGCATTTGCTAATTGCAGTTCTGCACTCAGTTTCGAGTTGCTGGCATCCAACATATCTGTTATCAATACTAAATCATTTAAGTAACGATTATTTACAGTACTGTAATTCTGTGTTGCCAACTCAAGGCTTTTTATTTGAGTGTCATATATGGTAAAAGATTCTACAAAATGCACATGGGCAGCTTTAACCTCTGTTTGTACATTTTCTTTTAGTAATAATTCGTTTTCTATTGCTCTCTGTGTCGAAAATTTTGCTTGTTTTACTTTTTTACCAGATTTATAAATGGACGCTACATTGAATTTCACGGATACACCTACATACCAATAATTGAAATTTTTATTAATGGGGGGGACTTCTATTGTTATTGGTCCATCGAAATGATTTGCCGCAAATAGAGCTACGGAGGGCAGACGTTCCGATTTTATCAAAGCCTCATTTTTTTTCGATTGTTCTATCCCAAGCCGGGCTTGTTGTAGTGAAGGTAGGCTGTTTTGTGCAAGATGTTGCCTTTCTGAACTGTTTTGAATTGAGGGCAATTGTTCTGTCAGACTTTTGTCTATCTCTATTATTGTTTCTTTTGGCAACTGCAAAATGGTAACAAGTTGGTTATTGATTATTGTGATATGGTTTTCTGCCTGAAGCAGAGCCAATTCTAATGATTTTAGTTGCAACTCGTAACGGGTAATATCGTTTTTTATAGCTAGTCCTTCATTCTGTTTGGCTTTTATATCTGACAATAGCTTTTCGGTCTGATCTATGTTTTTAAGATAGACCTCTTTTTGATTGTATAGTTTATATATTTCTAAATAATTGCCAACTAATATGAAGCGTATATCTTGCCTTATCTTTTCTTTATCCAATCGGGCTGATTGATGTTGTAATTTTGCAATTTCGATACTGCTCGATATTGCTCCTCCTGCATAAACAACCTGTGAGGCTTCTAACGCAAAATTATTACCCCAATGCGGCATTGGGGCTTTTTGTCCATTCGAAAAATCACGATCGGCAATCCATCCATTTCCAAGAAAACTACCGGATAATGAAGCATCAATAGATGGTAATTTTGCATTTTGTGCCACTTTGACGGCTTGCTCGGCTTCTTTTTCGGCAATATCAAAAATCTGTATGCTACGGCTGTTCGATTCTGCCAGTATAAACATATCTTCGATGCTCATTTTCCGAGTTTGTACATCTTGTCCCCAGAGTATAACAGGGCTAATCGCCAAGAAAGCGACTATAAGAATTTTTTTTATCATTTTTACTTGTTAATTAATATATAAACACATTTGAAATGCGGATGCAAAGGTCGTGAAATATGCCTTTTGTGATAGAATCCCAAAATGCAAAAAATTGGTCTAATTTGAATATTTAGTATCTTTGCACCCTACATTGACAATTGAAATGGAAAATAAAATTTATATAAAAAATCTTGCTGATTTATTCTCGTGTAATGTAAAAACAGGAGATATAGAAAATAAAATCAAGTGTTTAACTATCGATAGCAAAGTCGTCAATTCGCAGTTTCCGTATCCAATGTATTTAAATGCTTTTGTTGGTATATTGGTTTTATCGGGAACAGCCAATGCAAATATTAACTATAAAAATTATTTTATTGAAGCTAATATGATTGTACTTCTGACAGTATCGCATTTATTTAGTTTCAATAATTGTAGTGCTGATTTTAAATGCAGATGTTTATTTGTAAGTAAAGAGTTTATGGAGGATATGGATGCGACAGATATGATTTACAGACGAATAAAGTATGGGGCAAGATTATATAGTCGTCCTGTTTTGAAGATAGAAAGCTCTACCGATGTAGCTTTATTGAACGAACGAATGATAGCGATTGATAAATCAATAGGGAATACCAATCACCATTTTCATAAAGAGATGATACTAAACAATCTGTTTGCTTTTTATCTTGACCTAAGTAATGTAATAGAGTCTAAAGCGAACAACAAGGATAATGACACAAACTTGTCTCAATATGAAAATATTATAAAATTATTTATCGAATTATTGGTTGCTAACTACCGAAAAGAACATAAGGTTGAGTTTTATGCTTCTAAATTGAATATGACTCCACATTATTTAACATTTATAGTAAAGCGTATAACGGGGCAGACGGTGACTGATTTTGTTTTTGAGATGTTATACAGTGAGGCTCGTAATTTGTTGACACATTCTCGATTGTCGATGCAGGAAATCGCTTTGCAACTCAATTTCTCGGATCAATCTTCTTTTGGGAAGTTTTTTAAGAGAAAGGCCGGTATTTCTCCATTGGTTTTTAGAGGAAAATGAATTATTTCCATCCAAAGATGGAGTTCCTAACTCTACTCGCACAGAGAGTTGAGATAATTTAATAGTTTTAAACTTGATGCAATAAATGCTCTTTCCCAATCTGCAATATATCGCAAAAGATAAGCAGAAACAGACTGCAAAATGTTGTCCATTCCTGCTAATTATAACTGTGTTTCAAGGGTATCCTTAGATCTGGCGCGGCTCGTTTTTTTTTGCAGATATGAAAAATGTTTGTATCTTTGCGCCAACAGTAGTCGTTGCCATCCCGTAAGATCTGGCGCGGCTCATTTTTTTTATATACATGAACAAACCTGCATACACGATTGCCGACCAGATTGCATTGCTCAAACAGCGCGGCATGATTTTCAGAGATGAAACACAAGCCTGCGACCGTCTGCAAAATATCAGCTACTACCGTCTTAAAGGTTACTGGTGGGACATGAAAAGCGACAAGACGCTGCATTTGTTTCATCCGGGCGCCTGTTTCGAGGACGTGCTGGATCGTTACGATTTCGACCGCAAACTTCGTCAGATTCTTTTCGGCGGCATTGAACAGATAGAAATTGCCGTCCGCACCGGTTTGATTTACCATTTGTCCCTTGCCTATGGCGGGTTGTGGTACCTGGATCCCGAACTGTTTAACCGGGTAACCGTAAACATCAACGGCACAGACAAAACGGTGCATCTTTGGGTATTGAATGAATTGCAAAAGGAATTTGCCCGCAGTCAGGAGATTTTCATTAAAGACCATCAGCGCCGCTGTCCGGGACAACCTGCCGATGCATGGAAAATGCTGGAAGTCGCCTCCATGGGAACGCTGTCCAAACTTTACAAGAACTTGAATACAAACTTGCCGGAACGAAGCATCATCGCCAACAAAATGGGCATCAACTCGCCGCATGTATTTTCCGGATGGCTGGAATCCATTGCCTATATCCGCAATATTATTGCCCATCATTCCCGGCTGTGGAGCCGTACGATGGTGAAACGTCCCGGCATGCAGTTGAACAATCCGCAGGGCGCGTGGTTCAGCCAGCCGCTCAGGCAGGGACAGATAGACAAGCCGTTTTCGACCATCTCCTGCATGGTGTATCTGTGCAGTTTCCTGAATCGGCCGCAGGATATGAAACGCGAAATCATCGACCTTGTCAATGCTTATCCCCGCGTGCCTGTTTACAGATACGGCTTCTTCAACGGATGGCAAACTGAACCTCTTTGGAAATAACATATTTGCCCGGCAGGGCATGAATATCAATAGAAAAATGGTTCAAATCACAACGAAAACCTCATAGAGGTTTCATTAATTTGAACCGTTTTTCCATTGATATGTAAGCCCTGAAAGGCTATCACTCCAACCCGTACAACTGCCGCACAGTCTGCTCAAACAGTTTAAACGTTTCGTGCTGCTTCGGGAAATCGCCCTGCACGATGTACATTACAATCAGTCCGCTTTTCGGGTATATCTTCGTGTCGGAGCCTAAAGCGCCGCCGTGTCCCATGTAGCTGTCGCCGACGGCCCAGCCCAGACCGTTGCGGCTGCCGGGGTATATACCGGTCTGCGCTTCTCCCATTTGGCGTACGCTTTCTTCGCTGATGATTCGGCGGTTGCGGCAGATGCCTTTGGCGGCTATCATCCGGTAGAATTTCAGTAAGTCGCGGGGCGTGCAGAAAATGCCGCCGCCGGCTTCCGCGTGCCGCCTGTTCCTGTCGTTCAGCGGATACTGCAGGTAGCCGATGGGGATTTCTTCCATCTTTCCCGCTTTTACCGTACAGGGAAGGATCAGTTTCGACAACTGTTTCCCGTCTGGAAAGAAGGTGGCGCTGCTCATTTCCAGCGGGTCGAAAATTCGCTTTTGCAGAAATGTTTCGTAGCTCATTCCCGAAACCCGCTCTACGATGGCGGCGGCGATGTTTATTCCCTGATTGGAGTATTCATAACGTTCGCCCGGCTCAAAGAGCAGGGGTGTTATCGCGCTAACGTATATGCTGTTGACGAGCGATAGCTGGTCTATTTTGCCCGTCTGCTCCTGCACGCCGCCCAGAAACGTCATTCCGGAGGTGTGCGAAAGCAGATGGCGCAGGGTGACGGGCTTTACGGCCTTTTCCAGCACCTGAAAGCTTTCTTTTTTCAAGCTTCGAACCATCAGCCCCTTGAGTTCCGGGAGATAGCTTGTTACGGGTTCGTCCAGACTGAGCTTCCCCTCTTCGACGAGCATCATTACCGCTACGCCGGCAAAGGGCTTGCTTTGCGAAGCGATCCAGAAGAGTGCGTCGGGCGACATTTCTTTGCTGCCCGTTCCGCCGGCCATGCCCAGGTATTGCTCGTCGAGGATTTTATCGCCGTCGGCAATGATGTAAATCAGGCCGGGCAGTTCTCCCCGGTCGATCGGTTCCTGCATCGTGGAATGGAGCGTGCTGCCGGGGTCGGCAAGCGTTGCCTGAACGAAAAAGACGGTCAGGCAGAGTGAAATTACTGTTTTATTCATGCGAAAATGGATGTTGATATATGGTTGTAAATTAATTGTTTTGGTTCGGTTTTCGCTCGGCGTAGCGTGAACGCCACGCCGAGCGAAGGGATTCATCATTTCACAACCAACTTTTGCGTCGTCGTCACGCCGTTGCGGGATGTTATTTGCAGTAAATAACTTCCTTTGGCGTACCGGCTTACATCTACGCTGTGCTGCGTCGCACCCGGACGGGCGTCATAAACAGTTTGCCCAAGCAGATTCACAATACGCACCTCTTGCAGGAGTGTTTCCGACTGGACATGCAGCGTTCCGGAAACCGGATTCGGCCAGGCGGAAACCGCAGCGCCGACCGTCAACTCGTCGATGCCGGTCGACTGGCCGTAATTGCGGATGTATTTCTCCATGATGGCCATCGTCGATTTCTCGGTAGCATAGTTGTCTTTCGGCTGAACGGTGAGGTGGTAGTTGTCGTAAAATGCGCCGCCGCACCAGTAGGTGGCCGTCATCTGATGTTGCTTCAGGTAGGAGAAGACGCTGTCGATGAGCACCATGTAACGCGGATCGCCGCCCTCTGCGCCGTTGTAGGGCACGCCGAACTCGCCGATCATGCCGGTTTTGCCGTTGGCGGCGCACCAGTTGATGAACGGGTCGAGGCGGCCTTTGGTACGTGCGTCGAAGTTGTTGCCGACTTCGGAGTCGTAACTGCCTTGATACGTTCCCGAAGCATTCCCGTCGAAATAGCAGTGCGCCTGATAAATCAGTTTGTTTGCCGGGTCGGTCAGGTTTTTAAGCTCGTCGCTCACGCTTGCCCAGCCCGCTGCCGAAGCGTAGCTCCTTCCCTCGATTGAAATATACGCCTGCATGTCCTTTTCGCGGATGGCGTTGATAGCCATTTGATAATTATTGAATAAAATATCCATGCTGAGGCTTTTCGGCTCGTTCATCAGGTCGTAGCCCCAGATGTTGGAGCAGTCGGCAAAAGCGACCGCGAGCTTTGCCCACACGTCGGCGTAATGGGCGGCGGTGACAACAGGCTCGTCGTCACTGTACCAGCCGCCCCACGCGTTTCCGAGCCAGTTGCGGTGGCCGGCCACGCCTATTTCGTAGAGCTTGCCGTCAACAGCCCGTTCGCAGTAGTCGTGCATGTCGAGCATCACCCACATGCCGAGGCGTTCGGCTTCCTTGACAACCTTGTGCATCTCGGTGATGTCGTTCGTGGTGAGCGCGCCGTTAAATTCGCTCTGTACACGCGGCCAGCGGAAAGGCAGGCGAATCAGCTTGATGCCCTTGGCGTTGAAGTAGTACAGGTCTTCGTTTTTCGGATAGCGGTAATCGGTTCCATAACGGCCCGGATTGCTTCCTCCCGAACCCGAAGCAAGGTTGATGCCCAGCATCACGGTTTCGCGCGGCGGCAGACTTCCCGTACGGCTGTCCTGAATCGACTCGCCGGGCGTCGGCGTGTCGGAGCAGAGGGTGGCTACTGCCGTTCCGCTAACCGGCTCGCCTTTGTAGGCAAAAATATTGTCGATATACACGTTCATCGAAGAATAACCGACCAGGCGGGGGCGGAGCACATAAACGTTCGACAGGTCGAGCATGTCCTCGAAGTAGCAGAGCGGAATGGAGATGGACGTCCATTCGCCCGGCTTCATCTCGACGGAGGCAATCAGCTTGTCACTGTCGAGCTTGCCCTGGGGGTTGTGGTTGTCGTGCATGAAGAAGGTCATCGAGCAGGGCTTGTCGTTCACCAGTCCGCTGGCTAAGTAAGCGCTGATGTGCAGGTATTTCATATCGCTCAAATCCATAGTCGTGCTCGTTCTGTGTATTTTGAAAGGATAATCGTTCCAGCCGGTGAGCTTGATGGTGCTGTTTCCCGAACCGGGAACGATTTCTACAAACTCGCGCTTCTGGTTGGCGTTTTGCCCGTAGTTCATTTTGGCAACGGCATAATCGTCTTCAAGCGTATAATTGCCAGAAATATCCCAGATGCCTAATTCATCCTGATAACCGGCTTCTTCAAGCTGTTCGCAGAAGATGGAAATCACATCGTCGACGTTGGCCGTAACGGTCGGAACGGTCGTTGGGGCGGGGAGTTCCGGTGGTATATCGGGATCCGGAGGCTGCACGCCCGGGCCGTCGCCCGTTTTGTAGGCGTAAATGTTATCGACATACAGGAGGGTTCCCGGCGCGCCTTTCCCGCCGCGCCTCAGGCGGATGATGTTGATGTTGGATACGTCGAAAGCCGGATTCGTGGCCACGAAGCGCGTGAGCGCTATGTCGAAGCTGATCCAGCGTCCGTGCAGGTTCGCTTCGGTGATATTGAGCCAGATATTGGCGGATACGTGATTGCCTCCGCTCCAGTCGAAAATCAGGCCGAAGTCAAACTCGCCGATTCCCTTATCGCTGCCGGGCGAATAGATGTCGATATGCAGGCTGTCCATTCCCGTCAGGTTGCACGTGCCGAGCGAGATTTGCGCATGATTGTTGCTGTAAAGCGTATCGAGTTTCAGCAGCGATTCGGCAGGCGCACTTTCAAAGGGATAAATGATTTCCCTTGTGGGAGCCTTTACGGACAGCCAGTCGGCGTAATCCAGGATGAACTGCCCGCAGGGGTAAACATCGCTGAGGATGCCTCTCACGTTAGTTGGGTCGTGCCTTGGCAGAGGTGCGGGGATGTGTGGACGTTCGGATGTCAAATCTATGGCGTCACCGACTGTCATGGTTACGCGGTCGACGATGGTAACGGTGAGGCTGCCCGACTTCGTGTTGTCATAATCGGAAGTCGCGGTAACAGTCAGCGTGGCAGCCGTTTCATCGGCAGCCACCGTGAGCAGGCCTGTGCTGGAAAGCGTTGTTGCACTGCTTTCAGCGCCGCTGAGCGACCAGCTTACTTCCCTCGGCGGATTGTTTGCAACGGAAAATACAGCGCCGTACTGCGCCATCGCGCCGCGCTCTATCTGCGTCGCGCCGCTGACGCCGACGGATTTCACTACCGGCGAATGGTCGATGTGCTGCGAGGTATAAATGTACACGTTATCGACATACAGCTTTTGTCCGGGCGAACCCTGCCCGCCGCGCCGCAGCCGCAGTATGAGGGCATATTCGCCCTGTACCAGGAATTTCGATATGGGAACTTCAAAGCTGATCCACTGTCCGTGCCGGTTTTCCTGGGTAATCCGGTACCAGACGTCGGCCTGTATCAACGCAGCGTTGTTCCAGTGGTTGTCTCCCACATAAAGAGCAAACTCAAATTCGCCGATTCCGTCGTTACCGCCGGGCGAATAGACGTCGATGTGGATGCTGTCCCGGTCGGTCATGGCCACTGCGCCCAGACTAATTTGCGCTACATTGTTGTTGACGAGCGAGTCGAGAAACAGGACATGATCTTCGGGGGCGTCGTCAAAGGGGGTGATGACTTCCTTGCGCGGCAGGGTGGTACCTGTCGGCAGCCAGTCGCTGTAGTCGGTGACAAACTGCCCGTTGTTGTTGTAATGATCGCTGAAAATGTTTTTTACATCTTCCTGAGCATGCACGGGCGTTGGCGCAGGCGTTGCCGGCGGGGTGATGAGGATGATTTTGCGGACGGCCGATTTCGTGTTGTCGTAAACGGACGTAGCCGTAAGTGTCAGGACAGCGGCCGTTTCGTCGGCAGCCACCGTGAGCAGACCGGCGGATGAAAGCGTGGTGGCGGGTTTGACTGCTCCGGCAAGCGACCATGTTACCGCCTGCGAGGGATAGTGTGCGCCGGTAACGGTTGCGCCGTACTGCGCCGTCGCGCCACGTTTTACCGCTCCTGTGCCGCCGATTGTTATCGCGTCGATCGTCGGCGTATGGTTGATGTATTCCGACTGATAGGCGTAAATATTATCTACAAAGAGCAGGTTGCCCGGCGAACCCGCTCCGCCGCGCCGGATGGCAATTTGCGTAATCTGGTCGATCTGCATGTTGGCGGTGGCAGCAAAGCGCGTGATGGGCAGTTCGATTGCTATCCACTGTCCATGCTGTCCCAGATTGGTAATATTGAGCCAGATGCCGGCCTGCGCCCTTGTTCCGTTTGCCGACAGGAGGGCGAAGTCAAATTCGCCGATTCCCGCGTTATCGGCGGGCGAGAAAATGTCGATATGCAGCGTGTCCATGGTGCGCCAGTCCTGCGCATCGAACGAAAACCACGCTTCCTTGTTTCCCGTACCGTTGGTGAGGTTTGAAATCTTTATCACTTTGTCGGTTGGGGCAGTCGCAAAGGGCTTTTCGACAGAGATTTGCGTAACAGAACCCGTGGCGTTGTACTGGATGTTTCCCACAGGGGTGTAAGGGTCGCTGAACAGTGCGGCAACCCGGTTCGCTGCGTGCGGCGGCGTAGGCGCGGGTGCGGATGGCTGGGCAAGTGCGCTTTGCATTGCCGCAAGCATTAAGAATAGAAAGAAAATCTGCTTTTTCATACGAAATAAATAATAAATGGTTATAAATAATTACCTGAGTTCGATATTTGGTGCATGGACGTGCACGTTCTCCTCTTCATTTCACAAGCAGTTTTGCACGTTTAACCGTTTCGTTATTGCTGCGAAAGTCGAGGAGGTAGAGGCCGGGGTTGATGTTCAATGCCAGCCGGGAATGGCGGTCTGCCAGCGGATAGTCGGCGAGGCGGTTTCCCAGACTTGAATAGAGGGATAGCGACGCGTTTTCTGCCGGATAATCCGTATCAACGTGCAGGGTCTCGCCAGCGGCGATCGGATTGGGATAGAGGTGCATCGGACGGTTGTCCCTTACCGCTGCCATGCCCGTTTCGCTGCTTTCCCGGACGTCAAAGAGGTAGCTGCCCGACTGGAGTTCGAGGACAAACCGGTCGTCTTCTTCGGTAAACGAGGCGACGCCGTCGACGTTTTCGGCGGTGATGCCGTTTTGATAAACCCCCGTCCCGTCCCTGTATTTGGGAATGTAGAGCGTAGCCGTCGTATTGGCGGGAACGGTAAAGGAGTAGGTGAAATCGCCGTCCGGCGTTTCTTCCCACCGGCTTTTGATGGCGCCGCATGGGGAACCGAATACCGCATCTACTTTGGTAATGCGTTCATTAAACGGGAGGTTTCTGGTATCGGTCAGCGGACGAAGGATGAAATGCTTGAAGCCCGGATAGTTTTCATCGACCTCAATGCCGGCCATGTAGCGGTACATCCATTCCGAAACGGCGCCATAGGAGTAATGGTTGAAGGAATTCATCTTCGCATCGCCAAATCCGCCGGCGAGGGTGTAGGAGTTCCAGCGTTCCCAGATGGTAGTCGCACCCTGATCCACGCTGTACAGCCACGAGGGATCGTTGCGCTGCAGAAGGAGCGTGTAGGCCATGTCCGTAGCGCCGTTCTCGCTCAGTGTCTGGTTCAGGATGCCCGTGCCTACAAATCCGGTGCTCAGGCGGTTGCCGTTGGCTTTTATTTTATCGACGAGGCGGGCGATGATTTCCTGCTTTATCGCAGGCGTGGCCGGGAGGTCGTTTTTCAAGGCCAGCAGGAATGCCGTCTGCGAAGTGACCGTTAACATTCCCGTGCCCGGATCGGTGTATCTTGTTTGAAATTCGGCCTTGATGTTGTCGTAGAGCGTTTGATACTTTGCCGCCTGCTGCGCGTAGGCATCTCCTTCGGAAACGCTCAGGGCTTTGGAGATTTTAGTCATCAACTGCGCGACGTTGGCATAGTAGCAAACGCAGATGTAGCGGGTGTCGGTATTCTCGTAGGCCAGCCAGTCGCCGTATTGCGTATTGCCGCCGTTGTAGAGGTAATCGGCCGATTTCTGCGTCGCCAGCCAGTCCATGAAGCGCTCCATGGAGGCATAATGTTCGTTCAGGATTTCGCGGTCGCCATACATTAAATAGATGTTCCAGGGGACGATGATTCCGGCATCGGCCCAAGCTGTGGCGCCGTTGCCGTATTTATTGTTGTCGGGCACGACCGAGGGGTAGCTGCCGTTGGAGAGCTGACTGTCGCGCGCGTCTTTCGCCCACTTGTGGAAAAACGCGGCGACGTTGGCGTTGTAGGCGGCGGCGCGCGAAAAGATCTGCGTATCGCCCATCCATCCCAGGCGCTCGTCGCGCTGCGGACAGTCGGTAGGAATGCTCAGGAAATTGCCCCGCTGTCCCCAGACGATATTGCTGTACAGTTTGTTGACCAGTTCGTTGCTGGTGGAGAGGGAGGCATATTCTTCGTTTACCGTGCCGACGACTTCGCCCTTTATCATTTCTATCTCAATATCGTCCGTAGCCGTCAGTTCGCAGTAGCGGAAGCCGAAAAAGGTCATCGACGGATGGTAGGTTTCGCCCTGCGCATCACCTTTCAGGATATAGTTCAGGGTAGCCTTCGCCGTGCGGAGGTTTTGCAGGTAGAGCGTTCCCTTCGCGCCGTCGTTCCGGCGCGAACCGGCGCCCGAATCGTTCAGCATTTCGGCAAAGCGTCCCTTCAGCTTTACACCCTGCGCGCCGCGTACACGGAATTTAATCCAGCCCACCATGTTTTGTCCGAAATCGTAAATGGCCGTCTCGCCTTTCCGGAGCGTGATGTTTTCATCGCCTTCAATTGTCCGAACCGT
Organism: Dysgonamonadaceae bacterium; assembly: GCA_031263685.1. Classification (GTDB taxonomy): domain Bacteria; phylum Bacteroidota; class Bacteroidia; order Bacteroidales; family Azobacteroidaceae; genus JAISFI01. Next base: position 14,812 of record JAISFI010000208.1, read on the forward strand.
GTTGATTTCGCCATACGTGGCGCCGTTCGATTTGATTCCATTGTAAATGGTGATGCTTTCCGGCGACCGCTCCAGCGCGGGACGCACCTGCACCGGCGGCCCGATGAGGGCGAGGATGCTGCCCTTGAAATAGTCGTTGACCGTGGCCGCTGTCCATCCGGAGTCGTCGAAATCCGCACTTGTCCAGTTCGTTTCCTTCCGGGCGTCGTAGTTTTCGCCGTTATATATATCGGCCATGCGGAGGGCCGACCGGGTGGAGGTTTTCCAGTCTGCCGTCGTGGTGACGACCGTTTCGACGCTTCCATCCGTGTATTCTATCCGTATCTTGGCGATAAAGCCCGGCGACTGATTGCCGTATATGTTGCTGGAGATGGCGCCGGTGAACCATCCGGACGAGACTTGCGCGCCGACTGCGTTTTCGCCCTGTGTGAGCAAGTCCGTTACATCGGAGGTAGCATAGAAGACGGTTTTGCGGTAATCCGTCCATCCGGGCTTGAGTTCGTCGTACACCCGCGTTCCGTCGGGCTGGGGATTGCCCACTCGCTGGCCGTTGATAAAGAGGTCGTATATGCCCAGGGCGGACGAGTAGATGCGGGCGGAACGGATGGCCTTCGCCGCCGTAAACGTTGTCCGAAACATCGGAATACCGTTGGAACTGTCGTCGAAGATGCAGGTTTCGCCGCTGGACGAGAAACTGTAGAGTTTGGAGTTTCCATCGACCGTTACCGTTTCGCCTTCACCAAAAAGATTGCTTCCGTTTTCAAAGTCTTCGGAGAGGAGGATTTCCGGCTCATTGTCCGTGTAATTGGTCAGGACGATGTTGTCCCAATAGGCTTTTTCGTTGACGCCGCCTGCATTATACGCCCTGAAGCCCAGTCCGGACGGTATCAGGCGGTTGTAGGTATCGGTATAGGTATCGATCAGAACATCATCGATATAGGTTTTGACGGTGTTTCCGGTGACGTCTATTTTGAGGTGGCGTTCATGGTCGATCAGGTCGGCCTTTGAATAGAACTGCCCGAACTTTGCATTGGATACCGAGAAGGATCCGTTGTAAAAGTGCCGCCGGAGCAGGGGTTCGCTCGCGTCGTCGTGCGTATTGATCGACCACATGTAGAAGAGCGACGTGCCGGCGGCGGAGAAGATGATCCCCGCGTTGTCGTTCAGGAGCGTAACATCGGCCTCGACCGTAAAGTGCGACCCGGCGACTGTCGGTTGCGGGGAGAGTTTCAGCCACTGGGCGCCGCTCCAGCCGGAGTTCAGCAGTCCGGTTTCAAAGAAAGCTTCTTCGCCGGACGGGATTTCCGTGTCGTTTTTATCCCAGGCCGAGACTTTCCAGTAGTAGCGCGTCGAGGGCGAAAGACCGGCGCCGGTGTATTTTACGCCCACTGAAGCATCGGACGGGATTTTTCCCGAAGTCCAGACTTCGGTTGTTTTGTCGTTGGCCAGCAGCGTGATTTGATACGCCGTTTGGCGCTGTCCGGTTTCGGCATCGTCCATTTCCCAACTGAATTGCGGGTTTGCGGCATCTGTCCCGATGGGGTTTTTCATGTATTCCACACGAAGATTTCTGAGCGATGCGGCAGCCTGCAAAACAGGCGCTGCGGAAAGCATTATTCCACACAGGCACAGTGTTCGGAGCGATTTTGAATGTTGTAAAGTCATAATAATTGATTTTGTTTCTGTTTCTGATAAAGTACAGTATAATGTTTGATTTTACGCTCGGCGCAGTTTCGATTGAACGAGCCTCGACGTCTCGATGAGACGAGCCTCGACGTCTTGATGAGACGAGCCTCGACGTCTTGATGAGACGAGCCTCGACGTCTCGATTGAGTGAGCCTCGTTACAACGAAAGCGTGAGCCTCGTTACAACGAAAGCGTGAGCCTCATTACAACGAAAGCGTGAGCCTCGTTACAACGACAGCGTGAGCCTCGATGCTACGCCGAGCGCCGCCTTCCGGCGCCATTATCCGTCCCGGACGCCTTTCTTCGTCCGGGAAGTTTCGCGGGGAACAACAGGTGCTGCCGGCGGCGGCGTTTTTGTACTGTTCGACAGCATGAAATCTTTCGGCAATATCCCGAAATGTTCGTAAAAGCATTTCGAAAAATAGGAAGGCGTTTCAAATCCTACCAGATAGCAGACTTCGTTGATCTTGTATTTTGTGGTCGCCAGCATCTGAGCGCCCTGATTGAGCCGAATCAGCTTGATATAGTCGTTGGGCGTAATGCCCGTGATGTTTTTGATTTTCTTGTGGAGATTGGAGCGGCTGATGAAAAAGCGTTCGGAAAGGCTGTCGATGGTGAACTTGTCGTCCGACATGTTTTCGATGATGCAGGCGTTCAGCTTTTCTATAAATTCGCGGTTGTCGGGCTTTTCCATTTTCTGCTTGAAATAGTTCAGGGGCGACTGGATGAAATTGTTCCGGAGGTTGTTCCGGTTTTCGATGATGCTGTTGACCTGCGCCTTGAGCTGCTCGATGGAAAAAGGCTTTTCGAGATATACATCCGCGCCCTTTTTCAGTCCCTCGATTTTTGTCTGCGTATCCGTCTTGGCCGAAAGCAGGATGAGGGGGATGTGCGAATAGGCGAGGTTGGTCTTGATGGCGTTGCAGAGTTCCAGGCCGTCCATTTCCGGCATCAGGATGTCGGAGATAATGACGTCCAGGCTTTCTTTTTCGACGATTTCCATGGCTTTCCGTCCGTTTTCGGCCTCCAGGATGATGTGGTTTTCGTTCAGGTTGGATACCAGGAAGGAGCGCAAATCCTTGTTGTCTTCCACGACCAGGATTTTCAGGCTCGAATCGCCCGCTTTTTCCTCGTCTGGCGGCTGCACCTGTGGAGCGTCGCCTTCCTCGCAGCTTGCGATCGGGAGTTTTAGCGTGAACACCGATCCTTTGCCCGGTTCGGATTCGACGGCGATGCTTCCGTTGTGCTTTGCCGCCAGCGACTGCGAAAGCGACAGTCCCAGACCGGAACCGGTTTTCGGCACATTATCCTTGTCCGGTATCCGGAAAAAGGGTTCGAATATTTTGTTCCAGTACTGTTTATCCAGGCCTGCGCCGTCGTCCTTGACCGAGAGGGAGAGGTACTTATCGTCGGCGCCGAGCCTGATTTCAATCCTTTCGCTCGCGTATTTGATGGCGTTGGAAACGAGGTTGCTGACAATCTTGTAGATGGCTTCCGAATCGACAATGCTTTCTATGCGGTCGCTGCTCATGGAGAGAGACATGTCGATGTTGCTGAGCCGCGCGTTCTGGTGATACTGACTGTACACGTCCTGCACGATTTTCACGATGTTATGCTTCCTGAAGTTGAACAGGAACATGTTTTCCTCCACCTTCCGGAAGTCGAGCAGTTGGTTAATCAAATCCAGCAGGCGATTCACATTGATGTCGATGATTTCCAGGTTGTTTCTCGTCTGCCGGCTGCCGTCGCCGGACAGGAGGATGTTCTCCAGCGGAGCGATGATCAGCGAGAGCGGCGTCCTGATTTCGTGCGCGATGTTCGTAAAGAAATTGATTTTGGATTCGTAGGTTTCCTTTTCCTTTTCGGCTTTGTACTTGTAGAGCTTTTCCTGGTTTTTGGCGGCCAGTCGCCTGTTGTAGGCATATATCAAATAGGCTGCGACGCCGAGTGCGAGCGCGATGTAGAGGCATATCATATAGTTCTCGAACCAGAAAGGCGGCTTTATCCGGATGGCGATGCTTGTGCCCGACTCGTTCCATACCCCGTCGTTGTTCGCTCCCTTCACCCGGAAAACGTAGTTTCCGGCGGGGATGTTCATGTAATGGGCTTTCGTGTCGTTGCCCACGTCGTTCCAGTCGGCGTCGAAGCCCTCCAGCATGTATGCGTACCGGTTGTGGTCGGGCGACAGGTAGCTGAGCGCCACAAAATCGAAGTTGAAAGAAGACTGGTTGTATTTCAGCGTGATTTCCTTCGTGTTGCCGATAGCCGCCTTCAGGGGCGACGACGCAGCGCCGGCAATCATCTCCCGGTTGGCAATCCGAAAGCCGGTAACGGTGACTGGAGGAACCTGCCGGTTGGTAGAAATCTCCTTGGGATTGAAGGATATAAACCCGTTCGTGCCGCCGAAGTACAGGTGATTGGCGGAGGTTTTCAGGGCGCTTTTGGGGTTGTAGCGGATTTTCCGCACGTCGCCGATGTATCCGAAGGTTTTGACGGTTTTCTGTTCCGTGTGGATACGCAGCAGGCCGCTGCTGGTTGTTACCCAGAGATAGCCCTCGTTGTCGTCGAGCATGGAATATATAATGTTGGACGACAGTCCCGATTCTTCGCTCAGGAAGCGTTCAAAGCGGTTCTTTTCGGGATTGAACAGCAGCAGACCCTCGCCCTCCGTTCCCGCCCAGATGCGGAACCTGGAATCCTGGAAGATGCAGTTGATGTTGTTTGTCGGCAGCGATTCGGCGTCTTCGGCTTGATGACCGAAAGCGCTCCACTGGCCGTTTATGTCCAGGCGCAGCACGCCGTTGGCATGGGTGGCAAACCATACATTGCCCTTGTAGTCTTCTTCAATGTCCTTGATTGGCATACCGGCCAGGTGCGCTATCCGGCTCATTTTTCCGGTGAGCGGGTCGAAACTCCCGGCGCCTTCTTCCGAGCCTAACAGCAAGTATCCCTTCGAATGTTTGAAAAGGGTGGTGATGAAGTTGAAAGAATGAATGTCCGAAACGCCGGCAACCTTTCCCGTCCGGGTGTTCAGGACGCTTAGCCCTCGTCCGTAGAGGCTGATGTACAGCCGGTCGTTGTCCGGCAGGAGATCCTGTATGTCGTGATAGCCCACGTCGTAGTGCGCCGCTTCAAAGCGTTTCGTGGCGGGATTGAAGAGCGACAGGCCGCCGTTGTAGGTACCCACCCAGATTTTCCCGCTCTTGTCTTCCGCGAAGCTGCTGATGATATTCTTTTTCGACGAATGGCCGGGCGTGCTGTAGTAATAAAAGAACTTGTTGATGGCCGGTGAAAAATAATTGACGCCTCCGAAGTACGTTCCAATCCAGAAGGCGCCTTCCGTGTCGCGGATGATGGAGAAGATGGATTTGTCCGTCAGGTTGTCGAAATCGTTGTTCAGAAACTCGAAGCTGTCCGACGTGCGGTTGAAGACAACAAGCCCCTTGTCGGAACCCATGATGAGTTCGCTGTCGGAATATTCCGTGATGGATTTGATGTTGAAAGCCTGCTGACTCATATAGCAGTTCAGTTTCCCGGTGCGGTAATTGTACCGGTACAGGCCGCTCGAGGCAGTTCCTATCCAGAGATTGTTTTCGGCGTCGCAATAAAGGCTGTACACCGTCTGGTCGGTGATGCCCAGCGTTTCCCGGCCATTCATCCGGGTAAAAGTCTCCTTTTTGGAATCGAAAAAGATCAGCCCCTCACCGGCAGACGCGAGCCAGAAGTTTCCCGTATAGTCCTGCACAATGTTCCATATATAATTGGAGGGAATATCGCCGGGGTTGCCGCTGTTATAGTAGTGTTTCCTTACCGACAGATCGGTGTTGAGAACGTACAGCCCCTGCCCGTGACAGGCTATCCGGATACTTCCGTCCGGATCTTCCATGATGGCGTTGATGCTGGCATCGTCCTCCCGCGTTCTGCCGAGGTCGATGTGGCTGAACCGCTCCACATGCGTGTCGAAAAGGTAAAGCCCGTTTTTTGTGCCGACGAAAAACCGCTCCCTGGAATCTTCTTTCATGCAGTGAATGAAGTTGTTTCCGATGGAAGACGCGTCGTCTTGCCGTTTTTTGAAAACCTTGAACGACTTGCCGTCAAAGCGGTTGAGTCCGTCGCTTGTCCCGAACCAGATAAACCCCCTGCGATCCTGCATGACCGACCAGACACTGTTGTGCGACAGGCCGTCTTCGACCTGGTAACTTCTGAAGTAAAACGCTTCCACCGGAAGAATAAATACCTGCATCAGGATGATGAAAAAATACTGCTTCATGGCATTCCATGTTTTAAAGTCCAAAATTATTACATAATGATTTTTTGCACTGCAAATATATTTCCAATATATGCAAGAATATTGTAATGTTGGAAAAAAAAGAATATTCTTGCCTATTTGTGAAATATATTTGCATCCCTTTTGCATATATCGGCCTACATTTGCATGGTATATTTTTTCACGGACATTTTCACGGACATTATGAGAAAGACGATAGCTTTTTTACTTACCCTTCTTTTATGTACGGCAACCGGCATCTGCCGGGCGCAAAGCGATGCAGGCACCGCAGGCATCACAGTCGATGCAGATGCACTGCTGGAATATTGCCGTCTGCAAACCCGTCAAACACTGCTGAAAACGGCGAACGACAGTTGCGCGCGTCCCCGCTGCATCAATCTGAAAGATACGGACTGGTACATGGTCAATATTTACGACTGGACAAGCGGTTTCTGGCCGGGGATTTTGTGGTATAACTACGAAGCTGCGCCCGATGAGGGGATTCGGGAGATGGCCGTCCGCTATACGGAATGTCTCAGCCCGCTGACCAATCTGCAGCACGACTGCGACCACGACATCGGCTTTCAGGTGATGAGCAGTTTCGGTCATGCCTACCGGCAGACGAAGAACGAAGCATACAGGACGAGGATTCTGGAAGGTGCGGAAAAGCTGTCGAGGCTCTACAATCCGACAGTAGGCACGATCCTGTCGTGGCCGGGCATGGTGCAGCGCATGGGATGGCCGCACAATACGATCCTGGACAATATGATGAACCTTGAAATACTGTTTTTCGCCTCCAAGAACGGCGGGAAACGCGAATGGTACGATATGGCGGTCAGCCACGCAAGAGTGACCATGGAAAATCAGTTCCGTCCCGACGGGACGAGCTACCATGTGGCCGTATATGATACGGTGACCGGAAAATTCATCAAGGGCGTGACCAATCAGGGATATGGCGACGAAACATTCTGGGCGCGCGGACAGGCATGGTCTGTCTATGGCTATACGATGGTCTACCGCGAAACCGGCGACGTCGAGTTTCTGCGCTTTGCCGAAAAGCTGGCCGATACTTACCTGCGCCGCCTGCCGGAAGACGGTGTGCCGTTCTGGGATTTTGACGACCCGGCTATTCCCAACGCTCCCAAAGACGCTTCGGCTGCCGCTATCACGGCGTCGGCGCTGCTGGAACTGTCGCAACTGGAAGACGACCGGCAGAAGGCACGGAAATATGAAGCGGCTGCCGTCCGGATGCTCAACAGCCTGTCATCGGCCAGCTACCGGTGCAGCGACGGCAAGTCGGCTTTCCTCCTCCACAGCACGGGCAACTATCCCGGCGGATACGAAATAGATGCTTCCCTCATTTATGCGGATTACTATTATATTGAAGCCCTGGTGAGGTATAAGAAAATCAGGGACGGCAGAACGTCTCTGTCCGACAAGGTGGATCTGTTTATGGGCGTGCAGGGCGCGAGCAATTGCGTCATCGGCCCTCAGTGGCCGCACGGTTCGGTCAATCCCGCTCCGCATACGCCCCGGGGACATCACGACGGATACGATCCCGGACAGCCCATTCGCGGATTTGCCCAGCTCCACGTGTCCGGCGCCGGCTGGGGACGCTACGGACAGTTGTTGCTGTCGCCGCAGACGGGATTCAACAGCAATGAGGACGGGCACGACTCGCCCAAGTCGGAAGAAGTGGCGACTCCTTATTATTATGCCGTCCATCTTGATCGCTACGGGATTCGTACGGAGATAACGCCCACGCATCACTGCGCCCTGTACCGGATAACGTTCCCGCAGACCAGCCGTCAATCCAATGACGCAAATATACTGTTAGACCTCGCACACAATATTCCGCAGCATATTGCGCCGGAAATCAAAGGAAGATTCATCGGCGGAAACATCTCTTACGACAAGCGCGAAAACGCCCTGAGCGGCTGGGGGGAATATGCCGGCGGATTCGGCAGCGACCGGCCTTATAAAGTCTGGTTTTATATGCAGCCGGACGTTTCTCTCGATAAAGTGCGGATAAGCGACCGGAAAAAGGGCGTTCTGTACGCCCGCCTGCAACTGCCCGAAAACGTCGGGACGGTGCGACTGGATGTGGGCGTGTCGTTTCAAAGCGTTGAAAATGCGCGGCGTTTCCTGGCTATGGAAGTGGCTCAAAAATCTTTCGATGAGGTGAAAAGTCAGGCGAAAGAGGCTTGGGAAAACGTGCTGTCTTCCATCGAAGTCAGGGGCGGAACGGACGAGGCACAGCGCCTGTTTTATACTACCCTCTATCACAGTTTCCTGATGCCGCGCGACCGTACCGGCGACAAGCCCGGCGAGATGTTTAACGATGGGAACGACAGCCGTCCTCACCTCGACGACCATTACTGCGTGTGGGATACCTGGCGGACGAAGTATCCGCTGATGACGCTGATTCAGGAGAGTTTCACGTCGAAGACTATTCAATCGTTCCTGAGCCGCTTTGCCGCCGACAGTATCTGCAATCCCACCTACACCTCGTCTTTGGAATGGGACTGGAAGCAGGGCGGCGACGATGTTGACAATATCATCGCCGACGCTTTTGCCAAGAAGGTGCCGGGTTTCGACCGTCAGGCGGCATACGAACTGCTTAAATATCATGCTTTCAATGCCCGCAATCATTCTTATTTACAATACGGATGGCTGCCGGAGACGGGGGAGCGGATGAGTTGCAGTTATACGATGGAGTATGCGTACAATGATTTCTGCGCCTCGCAGGTAGCCCGGTATATGCAGGATGCGCAAACGGCGGCGTTCCTGGCCGAACGTTCCGGCAAGTGGGAAAAGCTTTTCAATGCTCAGGCGGAAAGTCACGGGTTCAAAGGGTTTGTCCTGCCTCGAAGTGTGGATAATGAATGGGTGTCCATCGACCCTGCGAAGAAGTACGGCTCCTGGGAGTCTTATTTCTATGAAGGCAACTCGTGGGTGTACACGCTTTTCACGCCTCACCAATTTGACCGCCTGATTGACCTGTGCGGAGGGAAGAAGGCGATGACAGACCGCCTCGTCTATGGATTCGACAATGGCCTGATTGACATGGAAAACGAGCCGGGATTTCTGACGCCTTTCATCTTCATGCATTGCGGTCGTCCGGACTTGGCGGCGAAGTATGTGCGACGGATACGTGAAAATCATTTCTCGCTGTCTGCCGGATACCCCGACAACGAAGACAGCGGTGCGATGGGCGCCTGGTATGTGTTTACGTCCATCGGACTGTTCCCCAATGCGGGACAGGATTTTTATTATCTGCTGCCGCCGGCTTTTCCCGAAATAACGCTTACCCGCGAAAACGGCAAGCGCATCCGGATAACGACGGAGAAATCATCGCCCGACGCGCAATACGTCGAATCGATCAGTCTCAACGGCCGGATACTGGACACGCCCCGGATACGGCACGAGGATATGGCCGATGGCGCAAACATTGTTTTCAAATTGACAACAGTAGACAAAAACAGTTGAACGATGTTCGACTGCATATTTTTTTATTCACTAATTAATGTATTATTATCATGAAAAGATTTTTTCAATTTTTAGGTTTAGTGGGATTGTTATTCGCGTTTCAGTTTGCAAATGCTCAGAATCCCACTGTTAAAGCGCCGACGACACCGTATCCGGCAGCAGATGTGTTGTCTTTCATTGAAGGCACGTATCCGGAATGGGCGACGTTGTCTAACTCTAACTGGGGGGAAACGGCTACCTGGGATTATACTTCGGCAGGCACAGGCGACGATGTAAATTCTTGTCTCGTTATCAATGGTCTGAGCGGAAGCGGAGACCCGAACAAGAGATGGTTAGCCATCCGGTTTAACGGGAACGGCCCGATAAAGAATTATCAGTATGTGCATGTAGATGTTTATTGCAACGAGCCTACGTCGTTCAGGATCGGTTTTAACAGTTGGGCGCCTGACCCCGGTGCCGAAGAGTATTTTCCGACCATCCAGCCGACGGATATGACGCCCGGCAAATGGTATTCCATCGAATATCCTTTGGGCGAGTTTATGGACAGGCCTACATGGGGAGCTGGACGCGACGCCCATCTGCTGCGTTTCGGAAATGTGCCTTCCGATGAGCCGGACATCGCTTATTCGGACGAGATTTATGTGGCCAATTTCTTTGTCTTCAACGGTCAGCCGCTACATCTGGATGGAACAGTTTCTTCTTCCCTGAAAGAGGTAACGGTCGATGATTTCACGATTTATCCGACGCTTGTTTCGGATGCTTTTAACTGGAAATCGTCGAAGGAAATCCGGGAGATAAGTGTCTATAATGTTACAGGACAGTTGCAGAAGCGTGTTGAAAACGTGAAGGATGCTGTTGATGTTTCCGGGTTGAGTGCCGGGACGTATGTGGTGTCTGTGCGGTTTGCTGATGGGACGAGTGGGGGGAGGAGGATTGTTAAGAATTAAACGCCTAATCCTACTGATTTATTGAAGTCTGAAAAATCAAGCTTGATCTTCTGTAATATCAAGCTTGATCTTCTCCAACATCAAGCTTGATCTTTTCCAATATCAAGCTTGATTTCGCACAACTACAAGCTTCATTGCGAAATGTTGGAATAAATAAAATAAGACTAACAGCAACCTAAACGCCTAAGCCTAAATTTTTTTCAACCTTACATACCCGAATAATCAAATAATATTATACCTTTGCGCCGCATCAAGATGCTTTACACATGGAAACTATAGAATTACAGCCTAAAGAAGACGTTCCCGAGGAGCGAACGCAGGAAGTTAAAAAGTACGCATTTGTCTCTAAACGTGCATTAGAAGCAGACCATATCGGTTATTGCTACCACGATTATCCCGAAACAAATATCGACAGTGGGTGGCGTTTCCTGTACGGAGATGAAGACGAAGATTATCTGGATAATCCAACCCACAGCGAAGCCGTCTACCCGGAAGATATGCTTTCTATCAATCCCGCGTTGGAAGTCATCCTGTCTTCCCCTGTCAACATGGAGTTTGAATGGGATCCCGATCAGGAGATGTATGTGGAAATAAACGCATAGTCGGGGATTTCTTTCTCAAACCGGTAGGTGTTGTCTGCATAATTGATCAGACAACAAAAATGCTGTAGCCCGTTACTGACAATTAGCCAGGGCACCTGCAACACAATGTTGTAGCGGGAAATCTGGTCGAACGTTTGCTGTGTAATGGCAACGGTTGGCGATTTGTATTCGATGATAACCAGCGGTTTCAAATATCTGTCGTAAACAATCGTGTCACAACGCTTCTTGACGTTGGCGAGAGAGATACCCATCTCATTGGCCAGCAAGCTTTCCGGAAACGACTTGTATTCAATCAGATAATTCACAAAATGTTGTCGAACATATTCTTCCGGCGTCAACCGTACATACTGTTTTCGCAGACGATCGAAGATATAATCCTTGCCATTTTGCTTTCTTGTTTTCGTTTCGAAAGAAGGCAAATTGAGTGCTGACATTTTAAAATGAAACGCTGACATTATTTATCTATTTAAGTTTACAAAAAAATTATCTACCTTTGTCTACGGTTTTCCGCTTCAAAATTACAGAAAAATGAAGACAAAACAAGAAATTGTGAATAATTGGTTGCCGAGGTACACCCATCGGCCTTTAAAAGATTTTACCCAACACATCTTATTAACGAATTTCAATAAGTATGTGCAACTCTTTGCCAATCATTATCAGGTGCCGGTTGAAGGTACTGATTCCAACATGCCGAACGCCAGCGCCGACGGCATTACCATCATCAACTTCGGAATGGGAAGCGCCAATGCAGCTACTATTATGGATTTGCTGAGCGCCGTAGCGCCCAAAGCCGTCCTGTTCTTGGGCAAATGCGGCGGTATAAAACATGAGAATGAGTTGGGCGATTACATCTTACCGATAGCTGCTATTCGCGGAGAAGGAACTTCAAACGATTATTTCCCTCCTGAAGTCCCTTCGCTACCTGCTTTCAATATCTTGCGTGCTGTATCCGGAAGAATCCGGGATGTAGGCCAGGATTACTGGACAGGCACCGTCTACACCACCAATCGCCGTGTATGGGAATACGATGCGGATCTCAAAAATTACCTGATTCGTATCCGGGTAATGGGAGTAGATATGGAAACGGCAACCCTGTTTTCCGTTGGCTTTGCCAACCACATTCCAACGGGCGCTTTACTCCTGGTGAGCGACCAGCCAATGATTTCCGAAGGAATTAAAACAGAACAAAGCGACAAAATAGTAACTTCCAAATTTGCAGAACAACACGTCCTCATCGGAATCAATTCCCTGCGGGCAATCATTGAAAACAATCAGACTGTAAAGCATTTACGATTCGAATGGTAATATGGCAACACAAGAATTAACATACGAAGAAATACGCCGGAATATTCAACGCAAACAATTTGCCCCGATCTATTTCCTGCAAGGTGAAGAACCTTATTTTATTGACCGGTTAACGGACTTGCTCATCGAAAACGTGTTGGACGATTCGGAGCGGGATTTCAATCAAACCATTGTATACGGGTCGGAAACCGATATATATGCGGTAATGAACGCTGCCAAACGTTTTCCCATGATGGCTGCCCGTCAGTTGGTTGTTGTCAAGGAAGCCAAGAACCTGAAAAATATGGAGGAATTGATACACTATGTACAGAGTCCGCAACAGGCAACAGTCTTAGTTGTCAATTACAAATATGCCACGTTAGACGGCCGCAAAAAATTATCCGGAGAAATCGCCCGGAAAGGTATCCTCTTTGAATCGAAAAAAATATACGAAAATAAAATACCGGCCTTCATCATTTCCTACTTACAGGAGCGAGAACTGTCGATTGATGGAAAATCCGCCCAAATATTGACCGATTTTTTGGGTACAAACCTGAGTAAACTGTCCAATGAATTGGACAAATTGGGCATTGCCTTGTCCGAAAGCGCTTCCAAACGCATCACCCCCGAATTGATAGAGCAACACATTGGCATCAGTAAAGATTTCAATAATTATGAACTGCAAACAGCTATTGCTTCGCGAGATGTTTTGAAAGCAAACAGAATCATTGAATATTTCAAACATAACTCCAAGAACAATCCTTTGATTGTTTCCTTGACGGTACTTTTTAATTTCTTTTCCAATCTGATGATTTGCCATTTTGAAACCAATAAATCCGACGCCAACCTGATGAGTAAATTAGGCTTGCGCTTCGCCTTTCAATTTTCCGATTATCAACGGGCAATGAAGACATACAATGCTTTCAAGACAATGGAAATCATCTCGCAAATCCGGCTATGCGATGCAAAAGCCAAAGGCGTTGACAATCCATCTACGCCGGACGATGAACTGTTAAAAGAATTGGCCTATAAAATAATGCATTGAAAGAATGAACGAAAATAATACACTAAGAGCATGAACGAAGGAGCAAAAAAAACAAACTACACTAAAGCTTACAACCGCTTACAGGAAATTTTACAACTGATTGAAAACGACAAACTCGACGTCGACGAACTCAGCGAAAAAATCAAAGAAGCAACATCCCTGCTGAAAACCTGCAAAGAAAAACTCTTTATCGCCGACGAGGAAGTAAGAAAAGCATTGGAAGAATTAAAGTAAATGTGATGCCTGCGAAAGAGAAAATCATCATCATCGTAGCCGGTGGAAAAGGAGAACGAATGGGCGCCAACATGCCCAAACAATTCCTCCCGTTGAACGGAAAACCCATCCTTATGCACACCATTGAAGCCTTCTACACAAATAATCCGGCCATTCGAATCATCGTTGTTTTACCGGAAATGCAACAGGCATACTGGGCAGATTTGTGTATTGCGCACGGTTTCAACATCCGGCATCGGGTGGTTTCTGGAGGAGAAACCCGTTACCATTCCGTAAAAAACGCCTTAGCGCTGATTTCGCCCGGTAGCATCGTTGGCATACACGATGGCGTCCGGCCATTGATTGATCAACAGGTTATCCGGCAATGCTTTCAGGCGGCGGAAACACATCCGGCCGTTATTCCCGTCATTCCCTTATCGGACAGCATCCGGGAAATAGGCCAGACGGAACAGCAAAGCCGACCGGTCGACCGGCAACGATACCGTCTGGTACAAACTCCGCAAGTCTTTCAATCCGATATATTGCTCCAGGCCTACGAAGCGCCCTACAACCCTCAATTTACCGACGACGCCTCCGTTGTAGGACAAATCAGTGACATTCACCTCGTAGCCGGCAACAAAGAAAATATCAAAATAACGACCCGAGAAGACTTGATTATAGCAGAAGCCCTGCTTGCTCAACCTGCAAAATGCCGGACATGAACACCCAAAATATCATGTACTTGCCCGGAGTAGGTCCCAAAAAAGCAGAAACGCTCAGGACAGAAATACAAGTTTCTTCGTGGGAAGACCTGCTATATTATTTTCCCTTCAAGTATGTAGATCGCAGCCGCATTTTTACCATCCGGGAAATTGACGGAAACATGCCCTACATCCAACTGAAAGGAAAAATCGAAGGATTTGAAACCATCGGAGCCGGAAGAACACGCCGGATAAAAGCCTGGTTCAGTGATGGAACGGGACGCATAGAATTGATCTGGTTTCAAAATCTGAAAGCAATCCCCAACCTGTACAAAACAGGTGTCGAATACATCCTCTTCGGCAAACCGGCACTCTTTGGAAACCATATCAATGTTGCCCATCCGGAACTCGACGCCGCAGAATCTTTCAATCAGAGAGAAGCCGGTCTGCAAGCACACTACAATACTACCGAGAAAATGAAAAATAGCTTTTTACATTCCAAAGCTATTCAAAAAATCATCCAGCATATTTTCGGCCAACTCAATGGGAAAATACCGGAAACCCTTCCAATAAGTATTCGGGAACGGGCGCGTCTGATAGATTTGGACACTGCCCTCCATAATATCCATTTTCCCCAATCTCCCAACCTGCTCCGGGAATCGCAATACCGCTTGAAATTTGAAGAACTTTTTTACATTCAACTCAATATACTTCGCGTCACCAGATACCGCCAGCATAAAAACGGTGGATTCATTTTCCATCAAGTTGGCAATTATTTTAACGACTTTTACAACAAAAATCTCCCTTTCCCTCTCACCAATGCGCAAAAAAAAGTTATCAGGGAAATTCGCCAAGATACTGCTAAAGGATTACAAATGAATCGTTTGTTACAGGGAGACGTAGGAAGCGGGAAAACCTTAGTCGCCCTCATGTCCATGTTAATCGCCCTGGACAACGGCTACCAGGCTGCCCTTATGGCGCCGACGGAAATCCTGGCGCATCAACATTACGAAACCCTTTCCGGCCTGCTTTTCGGCTTAAATATTGAATTGGTATTACTTACCGGATCCACTCGGAAAAAAGATCGGGAAACCCTACTGCCCAAGCTGAAAGAAGGTAACACTCAAATCATCATCGGTACACATGCCTTGTTAGAACCCGACGTCGCTTTCAAAAACCTGGGACTGGTTGTCATTGATGAGCAACACCGCTTCGGCGTCGCCCAGCGCGCCCGCATGTGGAACAAAAACGCTACTCCTCCGCACATATTGGTGATGACGGCCACCCCTATCCCCAGAACGCTGGCCATGACTTTATACGGCGATTTGGAAGTTTCCGTCATCGATGAATTACCGCCTGGACGGAAACCCGTCAAAACAATCCATCGTTACAGCGGCAAACGAACAAATCTCTACGAATCTGTCCGCAAGCAATTACAGGAAGGTCGACAAGTATACATTGTTTATCCACTGATAGAAGAAAGCGAAAAAGCAGACTTCAAAAACCTGACAGACGGCTTTGAACATACCCGGGAGATTTTCCCCGAATACACTGTTGGCATGGTACACGGGAAGATGAAACCGGCAGAAAAAGACGCCGAAATGAAACGTTTCATCAACGGAGAATCCCGCATATTAGTGGCAACCACCGTCATCGAAGTAGGCGTAAACGTTCCGAACGCATCCGTCATGATCATTGAAGACGCACAGCGATTCGGATTGGCTCAACTGCACCAGTTACGCGGAAGGGTAGGACGGGGTGCCGATCAGTCTTTTTGCATCCTGCTCACCACTTATGAACTGTCCGAAAATACCCGTCGCCGGATGGAAATCATGACCGAAACAAACGATGGTTTCGTGATTGCCGAAGAAGACCTGAAACTGAGAGGCCCCGGAGATATTGACGGCACCCAGCAAAGCGGCGTCGCCTTTAACCTTAAAATTGCAGATATTGCCAAAGACGGACAAATCCTAAGTTTTGCCAGAGAATTGGCATACGAAATTTTGGAAGAAGATCCTTTATTGGAAAAATCCCAACATCAACTATTCGTACAGGAACTGAAGAAACGGGCGCAAGATCGCAA
The DNA here is from genome assembly GCA_031263685.1 of Dysgonamonadaceae bacterium. Taxonomy (GTDB): domain Bacteria; phylum Bacteroidota; class Bacteroidia; order Bacteroidales; family Azobacteroidaceae; genus JAISFI01. Next base: position 31,129 of record JAISFI010000208.1, read on the forward strand.
TAGTTGGTTTATGATTAGTTAATTCTATAGTAGTTAAATAATGCAAATGCTCTATCGCCCCACATCCTGTAAATATTGTTTTATGTTTTATAACATAAAATCAAATAATCGACTAACACACAGTTTTTTAAATGGGAAAAATCACAACATCTCCGGTTGGCCTGTTTTTTTTAACATTTTATTCTTTGTTTTTTGACGCATAAAAGTTTCCTTTGGTAGTCTTAAAAAAGAAATTACAGATTATTAACATTCCGTCAACTGGTTTTAGCGTGAGAAAACAAGCGCTCTCCTCGGTGGCTTGTAGAGATAATTTGAAAAAAGAAACTTGAATTATGAAGCAAAAAAAGCAAACGGTTATACACTGTTGTAGGATTATCGGAGCAAGCGTGTTCCTGTCATTTTTGTCGGCTAATGGGGCAATGGCGAATCAACCAAAGGAAGATCCCACCGAAAAAAAGACAAATACCCCGGCAACAGTAGTCGGCAAACATGTAGAAGAAGATCTGAAAATAGAAAAACCGAAACCACTGTTAACTGCCGATATCGCACCCTCCCAAAGAGAACTTAAAATTATAGACTCCCTTTCATTCGAGCAGGAATTAGAAGTGGAAGAACTGCTCTTCCCTGCCGATGAAATATATCAGGGATGGAACAATGCAACAGTAAATCCTTATAGCTCATTGTCGATGCCCGATTCATTTGTGGTTGATTTGCAGCATGTTACCATGCCAATTGATGCCGAAGCCATTCGAGTTACCTCGCCGTTTGGATTTCGCGGACGGAGGCCACATAAAGGTATTGATTTAAAGGTACAGGTGGGAGATACGATTAGGGCTGCCTGGGATGGAAAAATCAGAGTAAAACGTTTTGAAAAAAGAGGGTATGGAAATTTTCTGATACTCAGACATTCCAATGGACTGGAAACGGTGTACGGACATTTATCCAAGTTTTTAGTCGATATTGATCAAGTTGTTCAAGCCGGAGATCCCATTGCATTAGGAGGAAATACCGGTCGATCTACCGGACCGCATTTGCATTTTGAAACACGTTTCCTCGGAGCGCCAATTAATCCGGCTGAGATTTTCGACTTTAACAATAAGGTTACCCACGATGATGCCTATGTCTTTTATAAAGCCAAAATACTTAACAACAAATACACCGGCGCCGGTAAAATCGCTTATCATCGCGTGAAATCGGGCGAGACGCTCAGCGCTATTGCCCGTAAATATGGCATGACTGTTGGCCAACTGTGCAGATTAAATAAAATCTCGCCAACGGTTATATTGCGGGAAGGCAAAGCGCTTAGATGCTCTTAAAAATACGCGGGTATTCTTAAAAGTGTGCATGGAAATCAAATCAGCAACATTTGTCATCAGTAATTCCGACGTACGAAAATGTCCGGGAGACAGTCGTCCGGAATATGCTTTCATCGGACGTTCCAATGTAGGAAAGTCATCGCTTATCAACATGTTGACCAACAGAAAAGGCTTGGCTCTGACCTCATCAACGCCCGGAAAGACACAACTAATCAACCATTTTCTGATCAATGACCAATGGTATTTAGTCGATCTTCCCGGATACGGTCACGCCCAAAGGGGAAAAAAAGGACGGGAAAAAATCCGGGAAATCATCGAAGACTATGTTTTGGAAAGATTACAACTGACCAGCCTTTTTGTATTGCTCGATTGCAGGCATGAGCCACAAGCAATCGACTTGGAATTTATCTCCTGGCTGGGCGAAAACGAGGTTCCTTTTTCCATTATTTTTACCAAAACAGATAAAATCTCCGGATCCAAACTAATCGAAAATGTCGATAAATACAAAGCCAAACTGTTGGAAACGTGGGAAGAAATACCTCCGGTATTTTTCAGTTCTTCGGAACGGAAAAGAGGAAGAGATGAGATTTTGACCTATATTGACAATATCAACACTTCTTTAAAAGAAGGCTAAATTATAAGCATTTTTTTTACCTTTGTAGCCATGAAATCAGTTCAACACCAAATTACACTTCCGGCAGAGTGGACTCCGCAAAGCGGTGTACAACTCACCTGGCCGCACTTGAACACGGATTGGAGAGACATCCTGGACGAAGTTATCCCTTGTTACTGCTGCATTGCAAAAGAAATCGTCAAACGGGAAAAATTGCTGGTCGTATGTCAAGATATAGCGGCTGTTAGTCAACAATTATTTGCCGATCCCGAAATAGCATCTTTTACCGACCGGATTATTTTCAGGGAAATACCTTCCAATGATACATGGGCAAGAGATCACGGGGCAATCGCTATCCGGGTGAATGGAAACCCCTATCTCTACGATTTTACATTCAACGGATGGGGATTGAAATTTGCCGCCAATCATGATAATCAAATCACGAAACGATTATACGAACAAAAAACATTCCTTCCGGAAGTCGGTTATCAAGGAATGAAATACTGTGTCTTGGAAGGTGGAAGCATTGAATCTAATGGCGCCGGTACCATTTTGACGACTTCCCGTTGCCTGCTGTCTCCCAATCGCAATGATTATAAATTGAAGGCAGAAATACATGAACATCTTCAAATGATTTTTGATGCGGATAAAATTCTTTGGCTGAATCACGGCTATTTAGCTGGCGACGACACGGACAGCCACATAGATACATTAGCCCGCTTTTGTGATGAACAGACAATCGCTTACGTCCAATGCAATGATTCTCAGGACGAACATGCGGAAGAGTTGCAAAAAATGGAACAGGAATTACAGGCTTTCCGGCAACCGAATGGGCAGCCATATACACTCAAACCTTTGCCGATGGCCGATGTCGTGATGGATAGCGGCAATCGTCTTCCGGCAACTTACGCCAATTTCCTCATCATTAACGAAGCCATTCTCTTTCCTTGCTACGATTCTCCTAAAGATGAAATTGCCCAAAAAGTATTGCAACAACTCTTCCCCGACCGGGAAATTGTCGGGATAAATTGTTTGCCGTTAATTAAACAGCACGGATCTTTACATTGTGTGACGATGCAATTTCCAGAGGGATTTATATAAAAAATAGCTTACTATAACGCACTGAATAATGAAAAATTCTATCCAAGTCGGCCTTGTCCAGCAATCCAATACAGCCGATGCTGCCGCGAATATCAACAAATTGCTTGAAAACATCAGAGATTGCGCCGCTCAGGGTGCACAATTGATTGTTTTGCAAGAGCTTCACAATGAATTGTATTTTTGTCAGACAGAAGATGTACGGTTGTTTGATTTGGCGGAAACCATTCCCGGACAGTCAACCAAACTTTTTGGCTCTTTGGCAAAGGAATTGAAGGTCGTATTAGTCCTTTCCCTGTTTGAAAAACGCGCTCCGGGAATCTACCATAATACAGCCGTAGTAATAGATGCCGATGGCAGTATTGCCGGCAAATACCGCAAAATGCACATACCGGATGATCCGGCCTATTACGAAAAATTTTATTTTACGCCGGGCGATTTAGGATTTACTCCGATTCAGACTTCCATTGGTAAATTAGGCGTATTGATCTGCTGGGATCAGTGGTATCCGGAGGCAGCGCGCTTAATGTCCTTGGCCGGCGCCGAATTGCTGGTATATCCGACCGCTATCGGATGGGAATCTACTGACACTCCGGAAGAAAAGGAAAGGCAGAAAAACGCTTGGATCATTTCCCAGCAGGCACATGCTATTGCAAATGGATTAAATGTTATCGCCGTCAATCGAGTAGGGTATGAACCCGATCCTTCGGGACAAACCGGAGGTATTCACTTTTGGGGCAACAGTTTTGTCGCTGGCCCTCAAGGTGAAATATTGGCAGAAATTTCTACCGACAAAGAAGAAAACACAGTCATTTCCATCGACTTGAAACGTTCGGAAGAAGTGCGCCGTTGGTGGCCGTTTTTCAGGGATCGCCGCATTGATGCATTTGAAGGCTTGGTGCAGAGGTTTAAGAACTAAAAGTTAAAAACTAAAAACTAAAAATTGTGCAAAGCGCGGTAAACAGGCGCCAGCCAATTTTTAGTTCTCAACATATCTGCGCCCGGAAAAAAAGCGCCTGCGATCCGATGAGATTTTTGGGCGTTTTTTATGCCTTTTTATGTGTAGAAAAAAATGCAAAATAGAGTAAAGAAATGACGAAATACAGTAAAAAATACTTGTGTAAAAGACATACATTTGTTCCTGATTTATAAATGATTATATTGTATCGCTTTATTGTTAAATTTCTTAATTACTCAAGTTTTATGAAGAAAAAAACTTTACTTTTCTTTTGCATGATGGCATGTCTAACTGCAATTAGTGCTGTGACGCCAATAGAAGCTGGAAGTATTAAAAACAATACACTCCAGGCAGCCGCGTCGACAACCGAATCTATCGCTGATGGACTTATTACCGTAAGCGACGACAACACGGATATCTGGTACTACATCGAGGTACCATATTCAAGCCAAGTAACTCCTATAGGGAGCATCATCAATGACCATTCCGGACGAGGTTTTACGGTGCTGACTTCGAAAGGTGCTTCAACCAACGCCCAGTTTAATCCACTACTCCCCAATAGTTTGCGCAAGGTACAGCAGTGGAAAGTTGTTGCCAACGGTAGCGACAAATATTCCCTCGTGAACGGAGAAGGGAAATATTTTGGTAATTTGAGGGAAGTAAGCACTCTCGAAGAGGCTCTTCAATTCACTGTAACCAAGATGAATAATTACTTTGTTAAACTTCTAAATAGTAGCAACATTGCTTTAGGAGCACATCCCAACTATACCGAAGCGCGATTTGACGGAAATCCTACAAATACGAACCTGAATCAAAACACCGGTCTTCCCGCCGACGGTAATCCTGGTTTGCGTACCCTGCGCTTTGTTCCGATAGCGGAGATTGACGATAACTATCCTGTTATTGAAGCGCAAAACAGCGTTCCTGTAGATTGGTTTTTCATTACAAGTACTGATCCCGACAAAACTGCAACTCCCTGTCTGACACTAAAGGCCGACGGGACTACTTTTGAATTGGCAGCGCAAGCAACCGGATCGGATGACTTAAAAAGGCAACTCTTTGGCTTTGTGAGTAACGATAATGGCGAAAAGACCAATATCATCTGCTTGGCTGATCCCACTAAAAGTATGGACGTATCCAGCAATAGCCTCACTTTGAGTGCAATGGGAACCAAATCGTGGATTTTGAGGCACGTGATTGCTCCTGCTAATAGCAACAAAATACAGGGGGTGATTCGCGATTCAAGAGGCACTGCTTCTGGTACTACTTCCGGAGGAGTCATTATAACCAACGAACTAAAAACAGAGAATTGGAATTATAATTTTACCACTTATGATAACAAGTACACATGGTTTTACGAGCCAGCTCCGACTTACGACGTAACGCTTACCGAGTCGGACGAAAACATTAGCATTGTCAATCCTTCTGTGAATGCCGGCGAGACTGCTACCTGTCCGGTAAAATATGGCCATTCACTTACTTTCTCATATGCGGTAAATGATTCTTATGCTCCCGAAGTAACCGTAAATGGCACTCTATACCTCACAGGTGTCGCTGAAGCCGGTAGCGGCTTTACAAAATACACGCTTACCGTGTCCAATATTACGGAAAATACGGCAATTGTATTATCGGCTGTTCCTGCGATTGCTGTTACTGTAACTGCAGATGAACACATAAGCATCATTTCGCCTACATTAGACATCAATGATCAATATCTTTCCATTTCCAGTTCTTTCATACAGTTAGAGATGGATGAAGGTTACACACCCCGTATAACGTCTGTAGTTAACGCCGATACTGTCGCTCCTGCGATTACATCGCTTGGCAGCAACCTTTACAATATATTGCTTACTCAGATAACGGATGATGCAATTATAGCAATAGCTGCCGATCCCATCGTGCTGGATGTTGAAGTAACCGCAGGAATCGGTATCAGTCTGCAGGAAGCTCCCATAAACGCAAAATATTTCACAGACTACAGTTTGTCTTTTGTGTTTACCGAAGGCTATCACCATCCCTATGTAAAAGTCAATGGAACGCTTTGGCCTGTTGTGGAAAACGATGGCGTTTGCACGATAACGCTCCCGGATGTAAGAGAAAACAAAAGTATCCGGGTGGAAGCATTTGCACCGTCTCTCCTGCCGGTAACGGAAGATACATACGTGCGTGGAGGTAATACTATCACCATTTATGGAACTGAGAATCAACATACAAATTATAGTCAGGAAGGAGTATTGATGGTTAGACACAGTTCTGCCGATATATATGAATTGAGATCTTATCTTCGTTTTGATCCCACAGCCGAAATACGCGCTACACCGTACAATCAGGTACTATTGAGATTGGTTATGGCAGCTAATCCGGATAGAACGTCCGGTAATCAATACTACCAGATAAAAACAGCGCCGGCAACTTTAGACGCTATCAATACCATGACTTGGGTAAGTAATGGAGAAACACGTGCGGAACTCAAAGGAGATTCCATCTCGGAATATATTCGGGCTGGCTTCGTTTCGGAAGGTTTTGTGCCGGGAAAAGTAATGGAAACGGATGTTACCGAATATATTTTGGAAAATCTCGCCGAAGATTCCATCCGCATCCAATTGGCCGGAGTCCTTACAAGTAGTGATATGCTTATACAGTTTTATGCAAGAGAAAGTGGAAATATCGACTATGTTCCCGTATTGGTTTTCAATGCGCTTCCTTCATCAGTAGATTTGACCGCAGACAATAACATCATACTTGTACTTCCGACCGAATCCGGCTCAACTCAGGTAGATTGTGGCGCTTCTTATACTGTTCAATTTAAAGTACTCGCAGGATATTCTGCACAAGTAACCGTAGATGAACAAATTGTTGATGCAGGTAACCCTGATGAGAATGGTATTTATACTGTGACAATAAACAATATTAAAGCAAACATCGCTGTCGAAATAGCAGCTATACCGGGTACCAGTACTGACTGGATCATCAGCAACGATCCCGTAATAGAAGTACACTATTATAATTTACTGGGTCAAGAAATATATGAACCCAATACTACAGATATTTATATCACCAAAAAGATTTATGCTTCAAAACGTGTTGAAATATCTAAAAACAGATAAATTAAGTTAAGAACTAAAAGTTAAAAACTAAAAGTTGTGCAAAGCGCGGTAAACAGGCGACAGCCAATTATTAGTTCTCAACATACCTGCGCCCGGAAAAAAAGCGCCTGCGATCCTATGAGATTTTGGGGCGTTTTTTTATGCCTTTTTA
>JAISFI010000257.1 GCA_031263685.1 Dysgonamonadaceae bacterium
TTTGCCCGCTTGCGAAGATATGCTGGATACAGGAACAAACCGTTATTTGCTGACCGAAGATAATAACTTGTCTTCGTCCGGTGATACCCTCTCTTCCGTAGTGGGAATTTACCGGAACCTGCAAAAGTTGGCCGATCGTTATGTAATCTTGGGCGAATTAAGAGGCGAATTGATGGATGTGACCGAATATACTAGTTTGGATTTGCAGGCAATTCATCAATTTAACTATAACCTGACCGAAAATAATCCCTACTTGTCGTTCAAAGAATATTACGCAGTAATCAATAATTGCAATTATTTCATCGACCGTGTAGATGCTGCGCAAAACAAAGCATTGATGAGAGAATATGCTGCGGTGAAAGCCATGCGTGCCTGGACATACATGCAACTGGCCTTGAACTACGGCGAAGTCTATTATTACGAAAAGCCGTTGCTGACCGTCGACGATATGGAGAAAATCAAGGAACAGCCTAAATATGATTTTAATACATTGGCCCGTAATAAATTGATTCCGGATTTGATGCCTTGCGAAGCGATTCAGCTTGCGCAGAATTTTCCCGCTTATGGTATCTCGTCAGTCAACTTTATGCCCGTTACGCTTTTACTGGCCGATTTATACCTGTGGACGGAGCAGTATGAGTTGGCGGCGACCAAGTATCATGACTATATTGAACGGAAAAGTATACTTGCAACGGGGCTTATTGTCCTATCATGGGCGAGTGTCACTTTTGACAACGCCTTCAACTATTACTTCTCACCTGGAGTAGATGTTGTTTCTCAAATAGCTCTTTCGCAAAACGGAAGCATTGTTTCGGATTTGCCGCATCTTTTCCTTTATCAGAGTACCGACGCCAGTTATTATGCGCTGAAACCTTCAGCAACAGCAATGAATAATTGGTTGAAACAGAATTATCTTTATGCCACTGAGAAGAAAGATTCAATCGCTTATAATCTGGGAGATTTTAGAGGAACATGGCCATCTCAACTATCTAATTCTGAGGGAAATTTCTCTTATCGTTTTGCGGCTTCCTCGCAATCCGACTCGTTGCCTTATGTTTCTAAATACGGATACACCGGCAGCAACGAATATCTCAATGTCGGAACTGTATATGTTCACCTGCACAAGTCAGGTTCTATATATTTGCGTTATGCGGAAGCATTGAATCATTTGAATAAGCCAACTATGGCTTTTGCCGTCCTGAAAAACGGACTCTATGAATCGGCTATTCGTAATCCGAAAATAGTATCTCCGGATGAGGTCAGCATTAATTTCACCGGCCCCAGCCTCTCCGATCCGGATCAAGATTCTACATACACCCAAATCAGTATTCCACCCTATTGCAATTTCCCCAATAATATATTTGGAGAACGTGAAGGAGCTACCAAGCATCCGCGCACGTATAATATCGGTATCCACGAACGGGGATGTGGCGAGATCTCTTTAGATACGCTCTATTATTGTATTCCCGATGCCAGCATTTTGCCTACCCGCCAAGATACCATCCGCTATGTAGATGAAATGATTTGCAATGAATATGCGTTGGAAACCGCTTTTGAAGGTAATCGTTTCCACGACTTGATGCGTTTTGCAATCCGCTGGAACGATAATGATTTCTTGGCCGAACGGGTTGCCCGGAAACATAACAATGACCAGATCAGAACAAAACTGAACAATAGACAGAATTGGTATTTACCCTTTAAATGAAATTTGAAATAAACTCGAAATGAAATTTGAAATAAATCTGATATATGCTTTATTAATATTTAAATAAAAAAAGATGAAAAAAACTATGCTTATTTTATGCAGTTCTTTCGGAGTCTTGTTTGCTGCGGCTGCACAAGACGTTCCTACCGAAGAACCATTAACAGTTGGTCGCATGGAACACACCGTCCGGTTGATGAAACAGGAATGTACGTCGAATATCTATATCAATGTAGGAGATCCTACTTCGATAGAAGAAATTCCGTTCAATGAGCGCCCTTATCCAACTGTTGTAACCGATGTGTTAACCATTCCTCTGCCGGAAGGCACAGGAAGCAATCCGACAATCTTACTCCTGGATAAAGACGGAAAAGTGCTGCAACAACAAACGGTGGCGGGAAATGCCCCCTCGTGTCAGTTGTCTTTTGCCCCTTATCCTTCCGGTCTCTATTTCGTCCAACTGATCTCTTCAGGTAAGCGTACCTATAAGATAGTGAAGACTTTACAGTAAAAGTACACGAAAATGAAGCTCTGTCAAAAGTACGTTTCACCGTTATTGTGAGGTCGAATACCGAAGCAAACCAGTTTATTAATAATGAGTTATGGATTGCTTCCTGCTTCGTTCCTCGCAGTCGCAATGACGAAGTGGGGTTTTTGAGACAACCTCTTTGTGTACAATGAAATTTAAATGATAGTGATATGATATGTTATATGAAAAACGCTTGTTTTATAAAAAAAATGGGTGCGGTTTGTTTCTTTTGCGTTACTTTTTGCTGTTTATCGACAGTTTGCGCACAAGACAATATCCGTTATATGCAGAAAAACGACTCGCTGATTCTAAACTTGGGCGGATATGCCAATGGCACTATACAGTGGCAACGTTCTACCAATCTGGATCTTTGGAACAACATCACCGAATCTACCGGTCCGATACTCCGTTATAAAATTCCGAACCCTTATTACGTTCGCGCCAAGGTAACGGAAGAAGGTTGCGAGCCTTATTTTACCGATACCCTGCAAATCAATCTCACACAAACGTGGTCGGGTTCGACTTACAAATTGAATGGCGGACGCGCTTATGCACATCCTTTTGTTTCCTCTGGCGTCGGACTTAGCACCAGCGAAAGAGGAAACCTTTCCAACTGGACAAAAGCCGAGCGGAAAGCAGTCTGGTATATCTACCAGCAGAAAGGCGCATACGAATTGAGTTATGTCATGAACTTAACCAAAGGCAGTACCCGTAATTTCAACATTACCTGTACGCAAACCAATGGCACAGAGTTGGAAGCGCCGGTCTCGAACGAATTTTCATATACAGGTACTGGAAACCCGGATACGGTTTTAGCCCTGAACATCAACATTCCCATCACCGGGTATTATCGTTACGAACTGGAATCTAAAGACGTAGCCGGCTCCATCACCATTAGCGCCCTGTCGTTCAAAGGAATAAGCGTGCCGGGGAACAGTATCGCCGCAGCGCCGCACACCACCGACTATTTGTCGTCGCCTTCGGTGCACCTGAATTTTTCTTCTTCCACCGTTCCTTCGGCAACGTATAACTGGTTTTATCAAGAAATCTTGGTGCCGGAAGGTTACGACCCGCTGGCTTCTTATTATATGGCGATCGGTTTCAGCGGCGGATATTGCGGTATACAAACCAATTCCAATACGGAACGAAGAGTGCTTTTCTCCGTTTGGGATCAGATAGATGCCGATGCCTACAAAAAAGCCGGCCTTACCTTGCCGAAAGACAGTTTGGTTACTTTGGTAGATAAAGCCTTGTACACGCAAGCCAATGGATTTGGAAATGAAGGCACCGGCGGTCAGTCGTATGTGGGTACCAACCGTCGTGATACCTGGACGACCGGAGTGCCGGTGAAAATCCTCTATAATAAAAGGATACAGAATATGCCCAAATTGAATGGAGTAGGGGAGAAGCCGACAGCCGTCATTTCCGCGTGGTATAAAGCCTCCGAAGAAGAAGGCTGGCGTTACATCGCTACCTGGCGTCGTCCGTATGTGTCTTCTTATGATACCGGGTTTCATTCTTTCCTGGAGAATTACGGATGGACGAATGGGCATTTGCCGCGTAAAGCCTATTATTACAATACTTTCGGCCGGAACGTTTCTACCGGACAGTGGGTTAACTTCAACAAAGCCAGTTTCTCCCATACGGATGGGAGTACAGGACAGCGAGTCGATTATGAACAGGGCGTTGCCGAAGAAGAACCGACAAAATTTTACATGCTGTCGGGCGGTTACAATAAAACTAAGTTAACAGCAACACAACTGCCTGTACAGCCCTTGCCGGCCGAACTGGGAGATCCGGATTTCCTGATGCCTTTCAACGCCCGCGTGGAAGAAGCGTTGGAGGCGGAGAAGAATCGATGATACACGTTGCTCGGCATAGCGTCCACGCTACGCCAAGCAGAGCGTTGCACGCAACGTTTCAACATTAATTAAAAACAGAATAATTAAAAATACAACTATGCACAAAATGAACAATATCCTGAGAGATAAAAAATTACTCAACCCTACAGCCTTTTTACTAGTATTATTTGTCTGTTTCAGCTTGAACTTCTCTGACGTTCATGCACAGAATACCATTAGCCTGAACAGAGACGATTCGCTGATCCTGAATATGGGCGGATATGAAAACGGCGCCATACAGTGGCAACGTTCGCTCAACCAAACGAGCTGGAGTAATATTACCACCGGTGCCATTGGCGCTACCAGTCCGATACTCCACTATAAAATTCCGAGTCCTTATTACGTTCGTGCAAGGGTAACGGAAGACGGTTGCGATCCGTATTATACCGATATCGTGCAGGTAAATCTAATGCAAACGTGGTCGGGAACAGCGAATAAACTGAATGCCGGACGCGGGTACGTGTACCCGTATGTATCGGAAAATCCCGGTCTTTCCACAAGCGAAACCGGAAGTCTTACGAATTGGACGGATATCCAGCGAAAAGCTGTTTGGTATATCCATCAGCAAAAAGGTACGTACGAATTAAGTTATATCTTGAGTTTGTTAAGCAACAGAGTACGTGATTTTACGCTTACCTGTACCAGAGCCGACGGCGATGATTTTGAGCCTGTTTCGGTCGATTTTACCTACAGAGGTACCAGCAAGCGCGATACCTTGCCGGTCTTGACCATGACTGCGCCCACTACCGGATATTACCGGTACGAATTGGAATCAAAGAGTAACAGCGGCAATCTCACCATTTATGAGCTGATGTTCAAAGGAACCAGCACGCCGGGCAACCCAATTTCTTCTACTTCTTCGCCGCATACGACCAATTATTTAGGGTCGCCTTCCGTGCATTTGCATTATGCTCCAAATTCGATACTTAATACCGGAAGCGTTTACGACTGGGTCTATCAGGAAGTACTGGTACCCGATGCAAGCTATTCACCCATCGCTACTTACTGGGAATCCATCGGTTTCAACGGTGGTTACCTGGGATTGCAAAATAACGCCGATACCTGGCGACGCATCCTCTTTTCCGTTTGGGATCAAATAGATACGGATGTTTACAAGAAAAATGGTTGGCCATTGCCGGCCGACAGCCTGGTTACGCTCGTAGACAAGGGCGCCGGCATTCAAGCGAATGGTTTCGGTAACGAGGGCACAGGTGGGCAGTCGTATTTCCAGCACGAAAAAACCTGGAAAGAAGGCATACCCGTCAAATTCCTTTTCAATGTCCGCAAAGACGAAGCCGACTGTAAAACCTGCGCTTCGGGTAAAAAGCCAACGGTTATCCTCTCTGCCTTTTTCTGCGCCTACGAGCCGGACGCTCCCGGATTGGAAAACATTCCGGACAGCCTGAAAGGATGGCGTTATATTGCTTCCTGGCGGCGTCCTTTTGTAAACAGTTTACAGGGAGGCACCGGTTCTTTCATCGAAAACTACGGTTGGACGAACGGTCATTTGCCGCGCAAAGGATATTATTACAATACCTATAATCGTAATGCCACGAGCAAAAACTGGGTGCATTTCAATAAGGCTACGGGTTCGCACACCGACGGAGGGGTTGGCCAGCGGGTCGATTATGAACATGGCGTTTCTACCGATGCAGGTCATCAGGATAAGTTCTATATGCTCTCCGGTGGTTATGGGCCAACGAAAGCAACATCCGGCACTTTCTCCGTTCCCGAAAAGAAGATCGAAAATTTCCCTTATTTGCGGAATTTTGATTTAGCGCCATTGGAAGCCCGGATAGATCAGGCCATTGTCGCTGAAAAAGCCAGGGAAGATTTCTTGAAAACCGCAAAAGATAAAACCGATTGGACAATTGCCTATTACTCTTCGCAGGAAATGAGCGACAACGGTGAACCCCGCCCGGCTTCCACCATCATTGATGGAGACGCCACCACTTTCTGGCACTCCAAATGGACCGGCGGCGGTAGCACTCTGCCTCATACCCTGATCATAGACATGAAGCAGGCAGAAACGATCACAGCGCTGGATTTTACCCTGAACGGCGGTTCTTACTATTGGATTAAAGACATGCGCATCAGTGTTGGCGATAATTTTTCAGGAAATGTAACCGGAACAAACGCATCCGCTACCGACGAGGCGAATTGGACAACAGCCTGGGAGGGCGAAGCGCCGGCTTCCGATAAATACACTATTTTCCTGAATCAAAAAGTTACCGGACGTTACTTGCGCGTGAAAATTATAAGCGCCATTGAATATGGTGCGAATATACGGATTAATGAAATTGATGTTTTTGGCGATAACTCAGATTAGTGGTTTTTTTATTTATATATTAACAATTTAATTTTTTTGACAACATGAAAACAATTTGTTCTTTTTTAATGATGTTTGCGCTGTCCTTAGTGATAGGGCAAAATGTATGGGCAGAGGCTCCGTATGGGGATTTTTCGCTTACGGCGAGTAAGAATCCGGATGTGAATACAGAACACGCTCTTTCTCCTGCTCTTTCTCCTTCTAATGCGTGGCATATTCATGCCGCAACTACTTACAGAGGGCAACCGACTAATGCGTCTTGGGGTTCAAGGCTTTTCCAAGCCGTTAACGGAGGCGATAAATTCGAGTTCTGGCAGCGTCAAAACAGCAGTGGAGACTTGAGAACCTTGAGAATTGGCAATCGTCGCCTCACACCGGAAATAGTGAAGACGACGTATGCTAACGAAGATCCGTCAACCGTGTTCGGTTTCGATGTGATTAGTACCGGTTCGGCTATTTATTGTGCGGTTACGGCAGATGGTGTAACCTATGCAAGAAAATACACCGGCGGTGATATAAGTAATAATTTCACTAAAGTACAAGCTTCTTCAAATTATGATGTGACGGATGGTAAGATATCCTCGACTTACTTGCCGACTATTATTACTATGCTGGATGATAATCCAGACGGCAAAGAGAGCAATCTGCTTAATTTCGCCGCTTCGACAGGTGTAATTGTTAAAAAAAATGTACCTGTTGTGGGTTTTGGATTAACAGAAGGCATTACTTTAACCATAGAAGGCGCTGATAAGGAATTATTTAGTGTTTCATCACCGATATCCGTACAAGACGGAGTAGAAACAGACGTAGAAATCTCTTTTTCTCCGATAAAACCGGGAAACTATACTGCAACTCTTAAGTTGAGTAGTGAAGGTGCGGAAGATAAATACGTTCCGCTGACTGGAAGGGTGCCGTTTAAGCTTAGCTCGTCAAATACATCGAACGAACATTGGTATTTTATTCAGTTTAATAGAAGACCTGGTCAGGTATTAAAAGGCGGTCTGGAAAATACTCAGGTTACTCAGGTTTCACAACAAGCTACAGAGGATAATGATAGTTTGAAATGGAAGATTACCGGTACTTTGGACCACTACAAGATTGTGAATAAAGCGACCGGTTTTGAACTTGGATCTGATGCTACCGATCGAGTACTTGTGGTCGCCAATGGTAGCGGAAATGAGTTTTCGTTAAACCCTCATCCAAATGGTAATACTTCGTTACATAACAGCACTAAAAATAATAACATTAACGATTTTGGTGGAACCACGGCCGGCTATTATTCCAGTTCCAAACTGAATACAGATGACGGAAATCGTTTGATCTTCATTCTCACTGACGAGTCGGTTATTAATATAAATCCACAACAACTGGAGTTTGGAAAATTCTTTACAGGTATAACTAAGACGTTAGACCTGGATGTTTCAGGAACGTTCTTGACCAGTGATATTACTTGTACATTGAGTGGAGATGATGTTACTGACTTTACAATATCTTCCGAACAATTACCGTCGACGGGTGGAAAATTGCAAGTAACTTTTACTCCAATAGCCGACAAAACCAGTTACAGTGCAATCATCACCTTGACTAACGCCTTGGCAGAAACTGTCGTTGTTGCATTGACTGGAAGTGCTGCTGATTTGCCGTTTACGGTAAGTGATGACACGAATGAATATTGGTATTATATTGAGTTTTACAGGCAACTCGGAAACAAAAAAGCGGTTCAATATAAACCGGCAGGAACAAATGTTGCACAAGCTGTACTGGATTCATTAAGCGCCGAATTCCAATGGAAGATTGTCGGAACCTTTGATGATTACAGGTTTGTGGCTCGTAATGGAGGAGAACTTTACTTAGCTGAAAACAAACGCTACCAAGTGAAAACAGACGGAAATGGAGATTCGCATAAGCTGCTGTATCATAACGCTGGCGATTATCAGTTGTATAATAACACATCTGCTGATGATTCTTATAAATACATTGATGATAATAGCGGCACTGCACTTGGGCTTTACAATGCAAATACCGATGGTAATCGCCTGAAGTTCACATTCATCCCGCCATTCTTCACAGTCAATAGCAGTACGCTTGATTTCGGCAATGTTAATAGCAATTCAACCGCTGACAGTGTCATAACAATTGCCACAACGAATATCTCCGAAGAGATAACCGCAACCCTTTCAGGTAACTTCGCAACTGCTTATTCTTTCGCTGAAGGATTGGAGCTTGCTACCATTACCGTACCGGCAACCGGCGGCGAGTTGAAAGTTTACTTCAAGCCGACAACCAAAGATGTAGCCAACGAAGCCAGCATAACGTTGACACAGGGAGCGCTGACTTCAACCGTCGCATTGATCGGAAATTCAACGGGTGGCACGGGTATAGCATCAACGGTATCCGATGAAGCTCCGGTAGCTATTCTCTATTACAATTTGTTAGGTGTGCAAGTCGATCAACCCGCATCGTCCGGCATCTACCTGGTAGAAAAAATCTATGCTACCGGGAAAACGCAAATATTGAAAGTACTTGTTACTAAGAAATAAATTTTCATCCCCATCCCCCTCCCCTCTGTAACGTGAGGAGGGGAAGGGGTAGGGATATTTTTTAATTATTTATTATTTTTTTTATGAAAACAATTTATTCTTTTTTGGCAGTATTTGTACTGTCTTGGTGCTCGTGGGTAGGAGTACATGCTCAAATCATTACATTGAAATTACCCGCCAGTGGTGATTCGGAGTATATTAGCGGCGATGCTATGGTGATGTTCGATACTCCGCTCGAATTTACGGAAGCATGGAAAATAGAAGCTACTACGCTCTACAAAGGCGAGGCGTCTAACGGATGGGGTTCCCGGCTTTTTCAGGCTTTAGTTGAACGCTCCCCGCTCAGAACGAGTGGACAAATGAAATCGGAAAGTTCGTTTTGCTTTTATCAACGGCCGCCGGTAGGTGCTGTCGGTACGAATGATCCCAGTGGTAAACTGCTGCTTGCAAATGCTGCTTTTACAGAGGCGCTGGACGTTGATAAGGAGAATGGTACCTTATACGAGTTTGTGATTGAAAGTGACGGAATGGGAAATGTTGTGGCCACAGCAACTGTCAACGGTAGCCCTTATACAAAGGCGTATAATACGGCAGATAAAACGACAACGGCTACGCAAGATGACAATGGTGGCGCTTTAACTGTTCCGTGGACAGCAATCTACGGTATTTGTGCCGGTTCTAATTACGATGTAGAAGTGACGATAACCGGAGGATCTTTCGAACCTTCACTTCAAAAGCTGTCGCCCGTGTTATTCGGCGATATCATGCAGGACGCTTTCAGTGAAAAAACAGTGTCTGTCAGAGGTATTAATTTGAGTAGCGATATTGTAGCTACCGTCATTGGTGATGATCGCGATGCGTTCTCAGTCGCCCCGGCAACACTGCCTTCAACCGGAGGTAGCTTTGTAATTAGATTTAGTCCAACGGAAAAGAAAGCTTATGACGCCCAGCTTGTCATCAGCAGTGAAGGTGCGAAACCCGACACTACTACTCTGTCCGGAACTGCCGATTTTGAATTGCCGGTTACGATCAGTACAGAAGACGATGAACACTGGTATTTCATCCAGTTTGCCCGGAATGCTCCCCAAAATATAGTCGTTAAATATAATGGACTGGAAGAATATATTACCCAGGCGGACTTGGATACCGAAAACGATTCGCTGAAGTGGAAGATTGTTGGCAATTGGGATGAATATCTAATTGTAAATAAAGTAGATGGATCGGCATTCGCTTATCACTACTATAATCCGCGCTATAACGAAAGTTCCGAAGATCCTGCCGAAAAAGACTCTATCAGTGATAAATACATCGCAACAGAGATAGGTAATGCAGAAGGTCATGGTTTTGTCCGTTACAAAGAGACAGATACCTGGCAGTTGTATAACTTTGTTAATCTGGATAAAAAAGCCAATGAGGGCTATGTCAATGATAAAGCCGCCAAAAATGTTTGTCTTTATTCGCTGAATGATGGCGGAAACCAGTTGCTGTTTTTATCGGCCGAAAAACCGGCGATCATTACCGCCCCGTCACTTGCTTTTTCCGACATACCAAAGAGCGCCTCGGAAACGCTCAGTATCGTAGTGACAGGTTCCAAACTGACCGACAACATTACAGCTACCCTAAGCGGCACGGGTGCAGAAGACTTTAAGCTTTCTTCCAATATCTTGCCTGCAACCGGCGACTCACTGCATATAACCTATGCGCCGCTGGCCAATCGAAAGGATAGCGTTATCCTGACGCTGACTTCTCCGAACGCTGATGCCGTAGAGGTGCTGCTGACCGGAAATTCCGATCTGGATTTACCACTCTTCAGTGAAGAAGGCGGCGATGAATATTGGTATTTTATTCAGTTTGTACGTTCTGCAGAGAAAGGTGACAATAACGCCGGTAAAGTACTCTCGAGCGGAGGGTATGAAAATGCTGTTACACAGGAAAATTGGAATCGCGAAGACATGAATCAATGGTGGAAAGTGGTTGGTAGCTGGAATTCCTACAAGATTGTAGATAATGATAACAACGAGTTCGTATTTGATTTAACAGACAAGCGGATGAAGTTGGCCAGCCTTGGAGAAGGCAACAGTTTCAAATTTGTACGGAATACGACTGCCGGTAAATGGCAACTCTATAATCTGACTACGGATGATGGTGAAGAAACCCCACATTACTATGTGAACGATTTTGGCGGTAATGGCGAAGAAGTTGGTATGTGGAGCGCTAATGATGGAGGTAATTCCTTGAATTTCATTCCGGTATCTGCTTCCAATAGCATTGACGAAATAACCGCCAATGATACGTTAGTAGCTAAGCGTTATTACACTCTCCTGGGAGTTGAAGTAACCGCCCCGTTTACCACCGGTATCTATATCGTGAAAGAAATCTATGACACTAAAAAGACGAAAGTCTATAAGGTGTTGATTGCTGCGAACTAAATCCCTTTGATTGATCACGTTCACGCTTGGCGTAGCGTCTCGTCATTGGTTCACGCTCGGCGTAGCGTCTTCGCTACGTCGAGTTAAAAGCAAGGCTCCAGCCTTGCAACGTTTAAGCAGATGCAAAGCAGGAACTTTGCT
>JAISFI010000326.1 GCA_031263685.1 Dysgonamonadaceae bacterium
CATCCGTCGTTTTTGCCTTGCCGCACACGGAAGGAAGCCTGTCGAAAATCCTCTCCATCCTCTCTTTCTACGGCATCAATCTCACGAAAATACAATCCCTTCCCATCATCGGAAGAGAATGGGAATATCTGTTTTACATCGACTTGACCTATATAGATTATATGAGATACCGCCAGTCGCTGGACGCTATCATCCCACTAACAAAAGATCTTAAAATTCTCGGAGAATATGAAGAAGGAAAACAAAGCGTGTAAAACGATCCAACCGGCCAACCGGTTGCAATCCGTTTCCGAATACTACTTTTCAAAAAAGTTGCAAGAAGTGGCCGATATGAATCGAGACGGAAAGGCAGTCATCAATCTGGGTATCGGAAGTCCCGACCTGCCGCCGTCGGAAAACACCCTGAACACGATGTGCGAACAAACCCTCCGCCCGGACACGCACGGTTATCAGCCTTATGTCGGGATTCCCGAATTGCGACAAGCCTTTGCCGAATGGTACGACAAATGGTTTCAAGTGAAGTTAGACCCTGCATCGGAAATACAGCCGCTGATTGGCTCCAAAGAAGGCATCCTGCACATCTCACTGGCTTTTTTGAATCCGGGCGATGGCGTCCTGGTGCCCAATCCGGGTTATCCAACCTACACTTCCGTAAGCAAACTGGTAGAAGCTCGCATCGTGCCTTACGAACTGGACGAATACCGGGATTGGCAACCCGATTTCGAAGCATTGGAACAACTCGACCTGACCGACGTCAAACTTATGTGGGTGAACTATCCGAACATGCCCACGGGCGCTAATGCAACTTCCGCGCTATTCCGGCGCTTAGTGGATTTTGGGAGAAAACACGGAATCGTCATCGTAAACGATAATCCATACAGTTTTATACTGAACGACAAAAGGCGCAGTATTTTGCAGATAGAAGGCGCTAAAGAGGGCTGTATCGAACTCAATTCCATGAGTAAATCGCACAACATGCCGGGCTGGAGAATGGCGATGCTGGCTTCCAATGCCACCTTCGTTTCCTGGGTGCTGAAAGTAAAAAGCAACATCGATTCCGGACAGTTCAAGCCCATGATGCTCGCTGCCGTCGAGGCCATGAAAAATACCGCCGACTGGCACGACGCTATGAACGAAATATACCGGAAACGAAGAATGATTGCCGAACAAATCATGCAAACACTGTCCTGCACCTGCGATCCCCGACAAACCGGCCTCTTCCTTTGGGGCAAAATCCCGGATTCCTGCAAAGACAGTGGAGCATTGGCCGATCAAATCCTTTACGACGCCCATGTCTTCATCACACCCGGCTTCATCTTTGGCAGCAAAGGCGAACGTTACATCCGCATCTCCCTGTGTTGCAACGAGGCATTGTTGAGCAAAGCATTGGAAAGAATAAAAAATATACAGTAAGAAGCATTAATAAATTACACAAACAATTAAAATATTAAATTATGGAATTAAAATCAATCTTATTACCCGGCATGGAAGCCAAAAGACCGCTGGTCATTTCCGGCCCATGCAGCGCCGAAACGGAAGAACAAGTGATGGAAACCGCCCGGCAAATAGCCTCCAAAGGCATCAGCATATTCCGTGCAGGAATTTGGAAACCGCGCACCAAACCGGGTGGCTTTGAAGGCGTCGGTTCCGAAGGCCTGCCATGGCTCAAACGGGTGAAAGAAGAAACCGGCATGTACGTTTCTACGGAAGTTGCTACGCAAAAGCACGTATATGAAGCGCTTAAATATGGCATCGACGTCCTGTGGATCGGCGCCCGTACTACCGCCAACCCGTTTGCCGTACAGGAAATTGCCGATGCTTTGGCGGGAACGGATATTCCCGTCCTCGTAAAAAACCCGGTCAATCCCGACCTTGAATTATGGATTGGCGCCATAGAACGCCTCTTCAATGCAGGCATCCGCAAGTTGGGTGTTATTCACCGCGGATTCAGTTCTTACGACAAAAAGCTCTATCGGAATCTCCCGCAGTGGCATATTCCCATCGAACTGCGCCGCCGGCTACCGGAATTGCCGATGATATGCGATCCCAGTCATATTGGAGGGAAAAGGGAACTGATAGCGCCTATCAGTCAACAGGCAATGGATTTGAATTTCGACGGATTAATCATCGAATCTCACTGCTGCCCGGACTGTGCCTGGAGTGACAAGGAACAACAGATCACGCCCGATGTACTGGATTACGTGCTGAATCTGTTAGTCATCCGCGACACCAACCAGACTACGGAAAATCTGGTGGAACTCCGCAAACAGATCGACGAGTTGGATGAACAGCTACTGGAAACCCTCTCCAAACGCATGAGGATCTCTCAAGAAATCGGAACATACAAAAAAGAGCATAACATACAGATTCTCCAAACTTCCCGTTACGACGAAATACTGGGCAAGCGCATTACAATGGCCGAACAATTGGGCATCAGCGGAGAATTTATGAAAACAATGCTGGAAGCTATCCACGAAGAATCTGTTCGCGTCCAGTTAAAAATAGTAAATCAATGAAGATATTAATCCTGGGTGCAGGAAAGATGGGATCTTTCTTCACCGATGTACTGAGTTTCGAGCACGAGTTAGCCATATACGACTATGATCCTAAACGCTTGCGTTTTATCTACAATACGGTTCGCATGACCGACCCTGCCGAAATCAAAGACTTCCAGCCGGAACTGCTCATTAACTGTGCAACGGTTAAATACACGATAGATGCCTTCAAGACGGCGCTTCCTTATCTTCCGGCCAACTGTATTTTGTCGGATATTGCATCCGTAAAGACCGGACTGGAAGATTTTTACCGGACGGCCGGACATCCTTTTGTATCGTCGCATCCGATGTTTGGCCCTACTTTTGCCAGTCTGAGCGATTTATCTACGCAAAGCGCCATCATCATCTCGGAGTCGGATCATCTCGGAAAAGTATTTTTCAGAGACTTGTACCACTCGCTGAAACTCAACATCTTCGAATATACTTTCGACGCACACGACCGGACGATTGCCTATTCCCTGTCTATTCCCTTTGCATCGACACTGGTTTTTGCATCGGTTATGAAACATCAGGAGGCGCCGGGAACGACGTTCAAAAAACACCTCAACATCGCACGGGGGTTACTTTCCGAAGACGATTTCCTGTTGACCGAAATATTGTTCAATCCCTATACTCCCAAGCAGGTGGAATTGATTCGCAAGGAATTGGCCGCCCTGCTCACGATTATAGAGAAGAAAGATTCCACGGCCATGAAAGAATTTCTGACGAAGGTTAGAAAGAATATCGAGTAATTTTTTATTTTTGCAGAACGAATTTGAAAGTAAATTATTTAAAAACAACTGGTTATGAGTACAAACAAATTTTCCATTGGCGCCATTATCAATGAGTCATGGAGCGCTATTAAAAAAAATGTATGGATTTTTGCAGGAGCACTGTTAGGATTTCTGTTGATCGTATTTACTGTTTCCTTCATTATGGTAGGAAGCACCTCGATAGCAATATCATCAATCAATCCGAACGACATTTTCGCTCTGTTGGCTGTTTTTTACAGTTTCTCGTTTCTGGCACTGTATCTCATCTTTTTTGTGTTGGAAATCTTATTCTACGTTGGGTATTACAAAATGGCATTGCTCGCCGCCGACGGCCTGGAGCCTTCCCTTTCGGCTTTTTCTGCCTCCATAAGAAAAATGTTGAACATACTGCTGGCAGCTATTTTATTCGGCATCTTAATGAATATTGGGATGCTTCTATGCATCGTTCCGGGTATTATTGTTGCCGTAAGGCTCCGATATTTCTTTTTCTTCATCATAGATAAAGATCGCAATGCAATAGACGCTCTAACAGAAAGTTGGGAAATAACCAAAGGCAAAACGTGGAAGCTTGTGCTGTTAGATTTATCGTTTCTTGCCCTCAATATGGCGGGAATGATTTGTTGTGGTGTCGGTTTATTGCTTACCGTTCCCATGACCATTATCGCTTATGCGCTGGTATATCGCAAACTAACCGGAGAGGTTTCTCAAAACGCAGATTTCGACGCTCTTTCCGATACGGAGAACATCTGATAAATTATTCTCACTCCGTCCAACGTCATTGCGAGGAACGAAGCAGGAAGCATCCATGATATTAACTGTATTGGATTGCTTCCTGCTTCGTTCCTCGCAGTCGCAATGACGATACACAAAACTATGATGCCTACAACAATATAACTCTTAGTTCTTAACGCAATTATTTTTGCATGAATACTTGTTTTTCTTCTTTTTTGCATTACCTTTGCGAAGTTTTTTTAGAACTAAGAATTAGTACACGTGATGGTTGTGGAAATAAATAATATGAATTTGTGGTTTTTTAACGAGAATTATTTGGAGGTTCCGGATAATTTCGCAACACACACACACACACACACACACACACACACACACACACACACACACACACACACACACACACATCTATATTAAGGTGTAAGCCCTATTTACAAAGACCGATAGGCCTATCTAAGAAAGAACAAAATTATCATAATTTTTATTTATTTTTAACAATCCAAGCGGTTATTGTCTGGATTGCTTCAGGCTACGCCTTCGCAATGACGTGTAGAGAGCATCGTCATTGCGAGCCGCTTGCAGCGAAGCAATCCAGCAACAGGGCATTGCACGCAACGCCCCTACACACGACGATGTTTCTCGTATGGGTATGGCACGCCATGCCTCTGCATCACTACCGACAGGTTGCACTCAATAAAGTCACTACATATCACAATTATTCACTTTACAAATCACAATTACTTACTTATGGAACGAAAAAGTTTACCAGACAGGCGCGTAAAAAGCGTCTGTGCAGTTGCGACCAGACGTTGTCTTCTTCGCGGGCTGCTTAGTTTGCTGCTGTTGGCAGCAGTTACAGGCCTTCGGGCGCAGAGCGTCTTATGGATGTCCGGCTTCCCGTCTTTCAATGTCTCTACCGCGAGCGTTATTACCGACGAGGTCGATTTAAACCTGCATTTTCAGATCATTGCCGTACCGCTTAGCAACGGCAAGTTACAGTTGGAGTTGCCTGCCGGAATTGAAATCGGCAGCATAGAGCGAAACGCTGGAAACTCCGTGACGCTGAATTTGGAGGGTCTCGATTTTCCCGTCTCCAACTCGGTGGAAATTCCCATCAGCGGCATTAACACCAACAGCGAAATACGCCTCCGCGCCAAAGTACGGGCAGTAGACTGCTCGCAGACCGGGACGAAAATAATAACGGCGAAAATACTTTCCAACGAAACGGCGATTCCCCTGAACGGCTATCCCGGCGTTTTCTCCAAATCGGCTTCGCTAACGGTACTGATACCCAACATTACGGCAACCGGCTATGCCGCCTCTGTTTCGTTGGGAGCATTGACGGAATCTAATGTTTACAACGTAACCCTGGGCGTTTCCAACGCTGTTACCGTAAAAGAGTTGAAAATCGAACTCCTGAAACAAAAATACACAACACTTTCTGAATTCAAACTGGGAGGAACTCCCATCCCGTCCACAGCCATTACGCCCATGGACAGTGTTGTGATACTGGAATTGACAGACGGGATTCTCCTTACCCCCATGACCATGCAAGACTCAAAACTCTTGAGTTTCAAGGCGCAAAGTTCCATTGGCGGCCCTTTGCAGATTATCGGGAAAAGCGTCTATCCCATTACCGGCAATTGCGAAGCCGGCGTTAACGAAGAATTGTTTCGTTTGACGCTGTCGTATAATGCAATAGACGGTACGGGAGCATTAGGAAATATATCTGGAAATTTCATCATGGATCCTGCCAACAATACCAGTGTTAATGCGACTCCTGCCTTTGATGGTTCAACCACTCAATATTACTGTCGTATTGTGCGAAATACGGGAATCCCTATTACCAAGCTCAGACTGTGTCATAGTTATTCCACTCCGTCTTTTTATCCCGAAAACACCCCTGTCTATTATCGAATAGGATCAGGCAGCCATATCGGAGCGCTTAAAACGTTTGATCCTTCCGACATTATCACAGACAGTATCTATAACCGAAAAAAATACTCCACTTTCGTGTTGAAACCGGAATTTATAGGCAAAAATTACAACGGCATAACACTCGACTTGAAAGAACCTATACCTCACGACGCTTATCTAAGCCTGTATATACCCATTGTACAGGGAGATATCATAGACAATCACCTTTGGGAAGATGAAGATTCCGACGTCGGTATTTCAGCAATATATTCGGCATGGACCATTCATGGACTTGCCAGAAGTAACTTGTCTGTCATAGAAGATCAATCATGGGATGCGCACGGAAACAGCATCAAGGCCATCTCAGGGACTTACTATCAGATCTATTGGTTTTTCCCCGCATTTACCACTTCATCCTTAGTACCGCTGGACATCAAGGCGGGAGAAGCAGAGACTACTTCTTTAGCTTTCGGATTTTCTTACGACTCCGATAATACTAATCTCAACCGGGCTGTTACATTCAACTTCCAGCTACCACCCTGGTTAATGCTGGATGCATCCGATGAAAATTATCGTACAGCCATTGATTTTGGTGATAATAGAACCACACAGACACCACTGTTAACCGGCACTTTACTCGGGACTAACAATGCGGCAACAGATTTAGTAAAAAGACTAAGCGAAACAGGAGATACAATCTATTCGTTCACTACCAAAAGAAAAGGAGTAGGCGATGGTCACGGTGTGCTAAAGATACGCTACAAAGCGCTCCCTCCCGGAAGCGGCCCCGGAGAGTATCCTTACACTGCGGCAAAAGTTATCGATACCATTCGCTATTGGGCAGACTGGCATCCCTATTATGGTCAACCCAATAATCCTCTGTTTCCTACCATACAGTATGTAACGAAACAGATACAGCGGGTTGAATGTGCCGTTGTGCGGGACGGAATTACGCTGGACGATTTTTCGATCAAGCGAATCACCCGCGGCCAACGGGTGTATGATGGAGCCAGCACTACGACCGATATCAATACCAGAACGCCGGCTGCCACAGTCGAACCGGCTTTAGACGCCCTGATTGACCACCGGATGTACCTGCCCGGCGATACCGGTCGAATCTCTATCCAGGGAACTATCGACAATGGTCATAATTATAAATATCTCTACGTACTGCTAAGCAGGCCAAAACTAAACCGAATGTTTCAATTTGATACTTATGCCGATCTTGACTCGGTAGAGATTGACGGCGTCTTGTTCCCTGCCGAAGAGATTGTCTTCAAAGACAGTACGCAGGCCTGTATCAAATTCAAATATCCCGACAACAAAGATACCGGTTTCTTCCCGGCCGGAGCAACGCAGATTTGTATCCGTTTCCATGCCTTAGACGATGTAATTTCCTACGCTTATATTTTCCAGTGGGAAAATCTTTTTAAATTGGAAACTTATGTAGCGGTCGATGAGGTTAATGATCCTTTCGATCCCGGCGCCGCAAGATATGGCGTTGACGCCTTGAGCGGAATGTTAGAAACAGCGAAGGCTTCCGGTCTAATGTCCGTCCGCGATATGAGTGGCGGCGGAACGAATGTTTATCCATCCTTTCCAAATAATAATCCTGTAGAATTTGGCCTGGATCAGATGGGAACCAGCCTGCAAGGTAGCGCCATGTATCCTTATCCCTATGAATACCGTCCGTACATATATCCTCAAAAGTACAGGGTAACCATGGAGACCGGTCTTATTCCGGGTCAATTACGGATTGTTGCAGAGAACAACAACCGTTCTACTCACGGACATCAGACCATGTACGTCAATAATCCTGTCGCTGAAGATAATCCTAACGGCACCATTACCTATGAGTATGATTTATCGCAATTATTCGATCCTAATCCAACACCCACGTACGCCAACGCAGACTTCACAACAAACGGCAACAAATGGATTCTCCCGGATGATGCTGCTCGTTACCAGTTTTATCTAAGCATGACGGCATTGCCGATGCTGTCGTCCAATTCGGTCATCGAAGACACCTTACTTTACGCAGTTCGCCCCGACTTTGATACTTCACAACTGGATACCTTGGGAGGATTACGCAAATATGCTACTTACAGCGGCGTAAAGATGAATCTGTCATTTCCCGGCGCGCAAACCATCTATAGCAATGAAGCCAGCATATCTCCGCTCACCGTATCCGTGAAGGGTGGAACTGCGGAAAATTTTCCTTTCTGGTTATATGTCGAAGGAGAAGATATTGATGCATCCACCCTGAGTTTGACGCTTCAGGGAAATGGAAACGTTCCGAACAGGTTAGGTCGCTGGATTTCCCTGGGGAATATTCTCACCAGCAGCGAAGGCACCAATGCCGTATACACGTTGAAATACAAGATTAATAATCTTCAAGCTACCGGCAATAGCGTTAGAATACACCTGATTTCGGGTTATGGAGACGAAGACCTCAGCGCGCTGATAAAAGCCGATGCGCCGCTCTCGGTAATAGATTCCCGCTACCGTTCCTTAGTGCAAACATTTACGTCTACGCCATCGACGGCTTCGCGGCTGGGCGGTTACATTACTGCTGCTACAAATGAGGGAGATCAAAAAACATTGGTCTACGAGGAGCCTTATACGGTCACGGTTCATGTCGAAAGTGGTGGAAACGCCAGTGTTTTTAATCCGTCCGTTAAACTGACGAAACAGGCCGGACAGGAGTTTATTTCCGTAAAGTATAAGGATGCTTCCCATTCGGAATGGACAGATGTTCCCAGCGATGCTGTAGATGATTCCCATCTCGAATATATCAGCCTGAATACTTCCGCTTTCAGCGCTTCGGGCGATTATGTGCTTGCCGGATTGATAAACAGTCAAGTCGACGGATATGAGGATTGCCGGATGGAATTTCAGTTTACTTTCCAGCCGGAGTGCGAAACTCCCCTGTCCGGGATTCAATATGCTGCTTCCTTTGCCGGAAAGAATCTCCTGGGAGGCGACGCCAATATTGATGCCGACCGGTATCTTTCCGAAATCTTGACGCCGGATATTCAGGTCGGTTATGGCTTCACGGTCTCGATGCGAATGATCGGAGACAGTTATGCTTTTGGCGGCTCTTCTCTCGACAGAACGTTGGAGCTTACCGTTACGAAAGATTTCTCGGACGGAAGCAATTCATCTCTCAGCGACTATATTCGACTGGAACTGCCCAAGTGGCTGGAAATTCAGGGTGCGATCGGCATGTCTTCCTCCGATCTTGATATTGATGAAGCAGCTTCCGTCGCTTCTTCAACTCCCGATGATGACAATCGGCAACTGCTGTCCATACAAATGCCTGTAAGTCAGTTGAACGGATATAATAATGGTAAGGGTCAGGGCATTCCCGTCCTTTACAACATTCCTGTAAAATACAGGCAGACGAATGAAACGTATCTGACTGGAAATCCGAATCAGAAGATTACGGTCGATGTTTATACGATGAAGAATTTCAGTCCGAACGCAGAATGTCCTGACCTGCCCTATTCTATGTGTGCAGATACGGTGAATGTATCGCTCATTTCGCTGTCTACGTCCAATCCGTACCTTTTCGATCAGGCCTCTATCAATGAGCCGTTTGAGTTGAATATTGCTTCCTCAGGCTTTAACGGAACATGGCATAGCCTGCCGGATTTAACAGATGATCCGGTTTACGGCACTTACTATGCTTTTACGCCGACCACGCCGGAAACGCGCGACCTGTATGTCACGGCTCAATTCGATGATATGCCTAGCAGCGACAGTATCCTGATTCACATCAAAACCCCGCCTGCCGAACTCTTTTGGCGTAAAGCGGGAACAGACGATAAATGGCTGAATCCGGACAACTGGGAAATTACCCGCAATGGTGGCAGCAATCCCGGCGATTATTTGCCCGCCCTCTCTTCGATCGTCACCCTGCCGTCCGATGTGAGCACGAAATATCCGGTACTGACGGATACGGTTGCCTGTCATATCATCCGCTTTGAACACGGTGCAGAACTCGGCCGGCAAGATCTTTTGCATTACGACAGCGCGCGCGTGGAACTGAAAATCGGCGCCAATCAATGGTACATGTTTTCGCCACCCCTGCACGATATGTACAGCGGCGACTTTTACAG